>JAJUJH010000014.1 GCA_029265435.1 Clostridiales bacterium | reverse complement strand
GTTGCACGGGGCCCACTCTTCAACGCCCCTTACCGGCTCCATGCCTTACAATATCGCGCCTCAAACCGGGAATCCAACCCTGCTATAGCGGATTGCAGGTTCAGGGCACCGCTGGCTCCCCGTCTGGCACGGCAAACTTTGTTAACTATTATGCTGTTTTTCCGGCGCTTTATTCAAAATATCTGCGCCGGACGATGCACTCGCTGCGGTCCGGCCCGACGCCGATCATGCCGACGGCCGCGCCTGTTTCCGCTTCGATGAATTCAATGTATTCCCTCGCCGCCTTGGGCAGCTCGTCATAGTCTCTGATATGTGAAATATCGCCGCTCCAGCCGTCAAACTCCCTGTATATCGGCTTTGCCTTGGCGATGTCATCCAGCAGCGCCGGATAATCCTTTGTGATCCTTCCGTCTATCTCATACGCTGTGCAGATTTTCACCTTATCGAAACCGCCGAGCGTATCCATTCTTGAAAGCGCGATCGACGTGATTCCGCTGACACGGACAGAAAATCCGACAATCACAAGATCCAGCCAGCCGCACCGGCGCGGACGTCCCGTCGTGGCGCCGTATTCATGGCCCTTTTCTCTGATTCTATCGCCCGTTTCATCAAGCAGCTCGGTCACAAAAGGGCCTTTGCCGACACGCGTGGTATAAGCCTTCACCACGCCGACCACCTCGTTTAACGCGGCTGGCGGCAGTCCCGTTCCCACGCTTACGCCGCCCGATATGGGATGCGAAGACGTCACATACGGGTATGTGCCGAAGTCGATGTCAAGAAGCATACCCTGTGCACCCTCAAAAAGCATTTTGCTGTCCTTAGCATACAGATTATGGCAAAGGCTCACCGTGTCGCAGATATACGGCTTCAGCTTGGTTCTGTAACCAAGAAAATCTTTGAGCATTTTCTGATAATCAAGCGGTTCCTTGCCGTAAATTTTCGTGATCAGCGCGTTTTTTTCATCCACCGCTTTCCGCAGCTTCTCCGCAAAGCTGTCGGACAAAAGGTCGCACATGCGAAGGCCGGTACGCGCCGCTTTGTCCGTATAACAAGGGCCGATGCCGCGCTTTGTTGTGCCAATCTGGGCCTCTCCGGCATTGTCTTCGGCCAAACCGTCAAGCAGCTTATGATAAGGCATCACCATATGGGCTCTGTCGGAAATCTTCAGATTTTCAAGAGATACGCCTTGCTGATTCAGCGTCTCCATTTCCTCAATCAGACTGGCCGGGTCAATCACCACACCGTTGCCGATGATACAAAGCTTGCCGTCGTAAAGTGCGCCCGCCGGTATCAAATGAAGCGTATATTTCACACCTTCCGCGATAATCGTATGACCGGCATTGTTGCCGCCCTGATAACGCACCACAACATCTGCGTTCTTTGCAAGATAATCGACGAAGCGGCCCTTTCCCTCGTCTCCCCATTGCGCACCGAATACTGAAATGCCAGGCATCTGCTTTCTCCCGATTTTCTCAAAGATGATAAAAGCGGGGTCTATCGCATCCCCGCTTAAGTCCTACGTTATAATATCAGAAAATATCAGCCGCGTCAACTGTTGTGATAAGCAAATATATGGCGTTTTGGATCGATTCTTTGATTGTATTCGTTCGCAGAGGCTGATAAACACTGCCAATATGCGTCCTTTCTCATGTTTTTTATCAAATTCCCATATCGTCATCAGACAGCCTCCGCACAAAAACGATTCTATCAATGTTGAGTCAAGACGCTGCGCGAATATATGTACAAATCAAACGCTTTTTAGTAGAATACATATATCCTTTTTTTTTCAGAAAATCAGTTTTTTCAGGAGTGGCAGTGCGCGTATGTACTATATTATTTTTAATCCGACGGCCGGCGCGGGACGTTCAAAAAAAGTGATGCATATTATTGAAACGGTTCTTCACCAGAAATGCATACAATTTCATGTGGTCGAAACCAAATATCCGAAACACGCCGCCGAGCTTGCGCGCGCAGCAATTGGCAAAGGATATAAGGGAATATTGTCTGTCGGCGGCGACGGCACCCTGCTGGAAGTCGCGGGTGAACTTTACGGTACCGACGAAAAACTCGGCATCATACCGGCGGGTACGGGCAACGATTTTCGCCGCGTCGTTTGTGTATCAAAAGACCCTGTCGAAGCGCTTGATGCCATCCTCAACGGCCACAGCAAAAAGGTTGATATCGGCTTGCTCAACCATCAGATTCCTTTTTTGAACGTGGCCGGAGCCGGTTTCGATGTCGATGTGATTAACAATCTTGAGCGCGTGAAAAAAAGGTTCACCGGCGGTCTCGCTTACTTTCTGGCAATCGTTCTATCCATTTTCAAACACAGGAGCGTCAACTTAACCATTACCGTAAACGGACAGACGCTTCAACGCAGCGCTCTTCTGATTGCCGTCGCAAACGGGAAATGTTTCGGCGGCGGCTTGACAGTCGCTCCCGAGGCGGATGTTGAAGACGGTCTGTTTGACGTCCTGATCATTAACCGCGTTCCCAAATGGCGGATACTTGCGGAGCTTCCAAAACTGAAAAAGGGGCTGATCGACAAAATCACTGTTGCAGAACAGTTCCGGTGCGCAAGCATCCACATTGCTTGCGATATGCCGCTTCATTTTGAACTTGACGGCGACAAGATCGGCGCGGCGCCGGCGGTATTAAGCGTCATACCCCGTTCGCTTCATGTATTTTGTCCGCAGCTCAATTAGAGCGGCAATTCACCATTAATAGAACACAGAATGCGATTCAAACATCCCTTCATATTGAGCCGTTTTTCTTTTTATTCTCTTGTGCTATAATTATTTAACGAATGAGCTTGAGAGGTGCTTTGTGTACACGAACAATAAAAAGAAAAAGAAGCGGCGCTGGCCTCGTAAAACCATTTTCTTTTTTTGCGCCGTTGTGACCGCTTTTGCTATGCTGTTAACGGGTGTCATTGTCATTCTCACGTCGGGAAAAAGCCTGAAAGATACAATGAAGGATATGCCCTTTTCATATGATAACGGTCATTACGTGATGGGTAAAAACATCGTTTATTCACAAGGCGATTTGCTCACATGCGTCAACGAATCTTTCAATACCGTCTGGCAGCTTCGGCTCTTCTCTGCCGGATTAAGCTTTACCGTCAATAACAACCTGATCGCAGCGATCGGCCAGGGCGTGATACAGGTTGTGGATTCAGACGGCCAGCATCGGTTTTCCAAACAGATGGACGGTGATATCGAATCGGCACGCGTCGGAAAAGATATGGTGGCGGTCTATACGCAGCAGCATATGGAAGGCAAAACGCCGTCGTATATCATCGTGTTTGACTTGAACGGCGACCAGCTTTTTCTGCTTGATGTGACAAGCAAATATGTGCTTGATTACGGTTTTGATGAAGACAGCGATTCTCTTTTTATTCTTGAGCTCGATGTCTCGGGAAGCGTTCCGATATCACGCATCTCCACGTATAAGCCCATGACTCAGTCCATTACGATGAAAAAAGAGCTCAAAGATCAGCTTGTCAGCAATGTCTATTGGATCTCCGGAAAAATATACGCCGTAGGCACCAATCACCTGACTGTCTACCAGTCTTTAAGCTCGGAAGACAAACAGTATATGACATACGGCTGGATGCTTGAAGACGTTTATCAATCGGATGACCCGAAATTCGTTTATGTACCCTCAGGCAATGCCGGAACTTTTGACATCGCCCGTATTGTCCGCCCCTCCGGAAGTGAAATCAAGATCAACCTGCCTCCGGGCGTATTTCAAATACTGCATGAGGGCGAAAAGATATATTGTTTTGCAAACACCCAGCTTTTCGTTTATACTGGAGAAGGAAAATACTTAAAATCATACGATTTTCCATATGAAATCAGCGGCGTCGAAAGAGCGATTGGCAAAAGTGTTTTTCTGAAGCACGAAAACATGATTTCGATGATGCCGCTGCCTTAACGGCCGCGCAAGGAGGTGCGTCATGAATCTGGTGACATGGATTCTCATTCTGATCATATTGATTATGGGGCTTGAAGGAATTAACCGAGGTTTTTTACGTTCGGCGTTAAACCTCGGCGCTTTTTTTCTTTCCGTTATCGTCTCGTACTTTTTTTATCCTGTGGTTTCCTCCGCCATAAAAGCCAATGCGTCTTTGTTCGATTACATGACATATTACGCCGAGGGTGCGGAGAAAATCGCGTCATTTGAAAACACCCGGCTTCTTGTCGATAACATTTCCGCTTCGCAGCTGAATCATATTTTGGCGACCTCGGATATATCGGAGCCCTTCACCTCACTGATTCGTCAAAATGTAGAAGGAAAAGCCTTTGCATCCATCGGCCTTACCACTCTTGGCGACTACTACAATATGACCATCGTATCAGCGGTGGTCAATATCCTTTCGTTTTTGGCGGTGTTTGCGATTGCGCGTCTGATTATTGCCTTTGTGCTCGGCGCCATCGATTATACAGCGGAATTTCCTGAGCTTCGCCAGTACGACCGGACAACGGGCGCTCTATTTGGAGTGCTGCGCGGTTTTATGTTTTGTTTTCTCATTATGACCGTCGTTCCTGTGGTTTTTCTGGTTCTGCCCGTTGAGAAAATTACCGATTATTTCAATGCTTCCGGTATTGCGGTTTTCTTCTCAAACAACAATTTTTTTCTTCATTTCATTCGAGGCGTCATATAAAAAGTATTATTGTTTCACGTGAAACAACCGGCCCGGAAATGTTTCACGTGAAACATCAGTGCGTTATTTGTGCGTAATCAGAAAATCAAATAGTGAATTGAGCTGTTCTTGATTGTAATACTGCAATATGATTTTTCCACGCTTCAAATTTCCTTCAATCTGTACGCGCGTGCCAAGCGCGGCGGTAAGATTCTTCTCCGCTTCTTCGATCTCAGGCCTTGTCTCCCTGTTCTTTTCTGAGGCGCTCTTTGCTTCTCCGAGCGCTTTAATCAGCTGTTCCGCCGCCCGGACGGAGAGCCCCTGCGCCACAATTTTTTGTGCAAGCTTCAGTTTATCATCGTCATTCTCAAGCGCCACAAGACAGCGCGCATGACCTGATGACAGCTCTCCGGCAATCACAAGTTTTCGAACGCTTTCTGGCAAAGACAAAAGTCTCAGCGTATTGGCCACGGCGCTTCGCGATTTTCCGAGGCGAGAGGAAAGCTCATCCTGCGTGAGCTGATGTTCTTCCATCAGCATGCGCATGGCCTGCGCTTCTTCAATCGGATTTAAATCCTCACGCTGCAAATTCTCAACAAGCGACACTTCCATCAGTTCCGCCTGTGAATATTCTTTGATGATGACGGGAACTTCTTTCAAACCGGCAAGCCTGGCTGCCCGATACCTTCTCTCTCCCGCAATAATCGTATACCGTCCGCCCGTTTCCTGAACAATAATCGGCTGAACGATGCCATATGTTAAAATGGACTGTGCAAGCTCCTGTAGCTTCTCGCTGTCAAAATGCTTTCTCGGCTGTCCGACGTTCGGGTCGATATCGTTCACGTTGACCATCTTTATTCCGGCCGCTTTTTCTTCCGCCGCAAAACCGCCCGCATCCTCAATCAAAGCCCCAAGGCCCTTTCCGAGTCTCTGCTGTTTCATTATCTGCCTACACCGCCTTCAATGATTTCTTTTGCAAGCTCGTTGTAGCATTGAGCACCCAAACAAGCCGCATCATAACGGATAACGGGAAGTCCGAAGCTTGGCGCTTCCCCGAGCCGGACATTTCGAGGAATCACCGTGTTGTAAACCTTGTTTTTGAAATACTTCTTCACCTCTTCAACGACCTGTATGGAAAGATTCGTGCGCCCGTCAAACATTGTAAGGACAACGCCTTCAACCTCAAGCCCCGGGTTCAGATTCGTTCTGACGAGTTTAATGGTGTTAATCAGCTGCGAAAGACCTTCCAGTGCGTAATATTCGCATTGAATCGGAACAAGAATCTTGTCGGCGGCGGTCAGCGCATTGATCGTGATCAGTCCAAGCGACGGCGGACAATCCATAAATATATAGTCGTAATCATCGCGTATCAGTTTCAGTGCTGTTTTAAGTATCTGTTCTCTAGCCATTTTCGGCACCAGTTCAACTTCCGCTCCCACAAGATCGATATTTGCGGGAATGATGTCAAGCGTTTCAATCATGGTCCCGAGTACGGCTTTTTTTGCGTCAATATTGTTGATCAGCACATCATATGCCGATGCCTTGAGCGTGCTTTTTTCAACACCTAAGCCGCTAGTCGAATTTCCCTGCGGATCAATGTCAATGAGAAGCACGCGTTTTTTCATTTCCGCTAGACAGGCACTCAGATTGACAGCCGTCGTCGTCTTGCCAACACCGCCCTTTTGATTGGCAATGGCGATAATTTTGGACATATATGATTCCTCCGTTTCTTTAATCTCATTATAAAGCAAAAGCGAATGATTGGAAAGAGCGCCGTAAACGTCAATTCTTATTCTGTTTCAAAACCAATTTATACTGATAATTTTAAAATTTCAGCATGCAAACAATATAGATTATGGTATAATGTCACGTATGAAATTGACAAAAAAACAAACCTTATGGTTTATCGTGCTTGTACTGATACTCATTGCCGCTGCCATTCTCTATATTATCGGCAAAAATAACGGCTGGTTTATTCTTTTTGAGTCGCAGGAAAGCCTTCAGCGTTACGTCGCGTCTTTCGGCGCATGGGCGCCTCTCGCTTATTTTGTCCTGCAGTTTCTGCAGGTAATCGTTTCTCCCATACCGGGAAGTGTCACCACGCTTGTGGGCGGCGTTTTATTCGGGTTCTTTTACGGCTTTCTGCTGTCTTTTGCGGCCGTTTTTTTGGGTTCTGTCGGCGCGTTTCTTCTCGGCAAAAAATTCGGCAGACCTTTGGTGGAACGAATTGCGGGAAAAAGCATTGTCGAAAAATACATGGAAGCCGTCTCATCACGTCAGCGCATATTTCTGATATTGATGTTCCTCTTCCCGTTTTTTCCCGACGATCTTCTCTGTCTTATCGCCGGCCTTAGTGCGATGAGCCTTCCTGCGTTTTCGATTATTATCATTCTCACAAGGCCGTGGGGACTTGTTTTCTCGGCGCTTGTCGGTTCCGGTTTTATCACGATTCCTTTTTGGGGCTGGATCGCGATTGCCGCAGCCGCCATTGCGTTGCTTTTCTTTGCCACAAAATACGCTCCTCTCATTGAGGAGCGTTTGTTAAGCTGGCTCAGAAAAACATTTCAGAAGAACTAATTGCTGCTCGTTTTTACAGGAAGAACTAGATATAGATAACTGTCTCCCGATACAGGGTGGATCACACAAGGGCTGATATTCGTATTAAAATCCATAACGATTTCATCATCGAAAATTACCTTGATCACATCAAGTAAATACTTGACGTTAAATGCAATATTTATATTTTTTCCTGTCAACTGTATATCAATTTCCTCTCGCGCTTTTCCTACCTCAGAATCGGAAGTGATCGTCATCAATCCGCCTTCTATCGCAAGATTGACAAGATTTGTTTTGGATTGTCTTGCCAAAATGCCGGCTCGTTCGATACAGTTAAAAAACCTTTGACGATTGACAATCACACGCGACATAAAATCCGTGGGGAGAATGCTCTTGTATTTGACAAAATCGCCTTGCAGCACACGCGTTGCGATTTCGATGTGATCACAGACGATGCCGACGATATGATCGTTCGTATATATTCTGATCGCGGTTTCGTCATCCGGGATGATTCTTGCAACTTCCCGCATCGACTTTGACGGCACGACGATTTCCTTTGCAACCTTTTCGCTTCCGAGCCTTTCTTTCCTTATGGCGAGTCTGAAACCGTCAAGCGCCACCATTTTAAAACAGCTGTTTTCTATTTCAAACAGCAATCCGGTCAGTATCGGTTTTTCCTCACTCACTGATGTGGCGAATACGGTTTGATCAATCATGCTGATGAGCTGTTTGGAATACAGCGTCAAACCGTCAGCCGCATTGAAAACAGGAAACGCAGGATACTGCTCTGAGTTCATATAACATAGCGTTGTTTTTGAATGTCCGCATTCCAGCACGATGTTGTTTCCATCGATCGATATGCTGATATCGCAGTCATCAAATTTCGTAAGCAGATCGCAAAACAAACGTGCCGGGATCACCACGTCGCCTTCTTCAATCACGTTTGCTTCAACGGTGCATTTGATCGACATTGTGCCGTCACTGCCATATAGTGTGACGCGATGATTTTCGGCTTTGATCCTGATGCCTTCCAGCAGATAGACCGGCGATTTTAAAGCGACGGCCTTTGCGGCGATGTTTGCGTATTTTTGCAGCTCGTTCTTATCACAAATTATCCTCATATGCATCTCTCCCGTATAACCGTTTCATTGAACGTGTTATCATTACTTAATTAAATAGTATCAGTAATAGTAGTGTATGTTGATAATGTGGATATCATTTTTTTTCCGATCATAAACGGCAAAAACGGTTGCTGCCTTTTTTTCTTCCGATGGTATTGGCCGTGTATTCGGCGCTGTCTCAATGGGGATAAGTCAAAAAGACAATTCTGCGGTTTAAAAAATGATCAACATGATATCCACTATTCTTTCAACTTTATGATGAAATCATCCACAAGCGTTTTTGTTTCAATATTCGTTTGTATCTCCTTTTCAATTTTTTCGTAAGCATGCTTCACCGTCGTATGATCGTTTTTGCCGTAAAATTCTGCAATGGCCTTATAAGACATGTCAAGCAGCTTGCGTGTAAGATACATGGCGATTTGACGCGGATATGCGACGCTCTGGTTTTTTCTGTTGCCGACGATCTCATCTTCGGAAATCTGATAGTATTCGCATACTGTCTGAAGAATGAGCTTCGACGTGATTTTTTTTGTGTTTGTCGTTAAAAAATCGCGTATGGCAATTTCCGCCTCCACAAGGTTTGGAGAGCGTCCGTTAAGCACCGTATACGCGATGATCTTTTTCAGAGCGCCTTCCAACGAACGGATGTTTGAAGACACTTTTGTCGCGATCAGATCGAGTATTTCTTTGCTGACCTCGCACTTCAAGGATTCTTTCGAGGTAATATCCTTCGCCTTTTTTGTCAGTATCGCAAGCTTTGTTTCATAGTTGGGCGGCTGAATATCCGCAATCAAACCGCCTTCAAAACGGGACTGCAAACGCTCCTCCAGCCGCGCGATTTCCTTAGGCGGCTTATCCGACGAAAGAATGATCTGCTTGTTATTTTCGTGCAAATCATTGAATGTATGGAAGAATTCTTCCTGCGTGCTTTCCTTGCCCGCAATAAACTGAATGTCGTCGATCAACAGCACGTCGGCTTTCCTGTACTTTTTGCGGAACTCCTCGGTTTTGGATGTACGGATCGCATTGATAAGGTCGTTGAGAAAAGGCTCGCTTTTAACGAACATTACCGTTGCGCCGCTGTTTTTCGACACAATATGATTCGCAATGGCCTGCATCAAATGCGTTTTGCCAAGACCCGTTTTTCCATAAATAAAAAGCGGGTTATATGTGAGTCCCGGATTGTCTGCGACCGCTCTTGCCGCCGCATGTGCAAATTCGTTGGAACTGCCCACCACAAAAGTATCAAATGTAAAATACGGATTCAGCATTGAACGTGAAGCGCCGGCGTTCTCGCTTTCGGATGGTTGAGCGACGCTTGTCTGCTTGATTTTGGCAGCTTCCTCGGCGTCCAAAAAATAGACGTTGATATCGAGGGAATAATCGAGAGATTCCGCCGCGTCGGCCATCGCGTTCACGATCAGTGTCTTATAGCTCTTTTCGACCAATTCCTTATGGATGGGGTTCAGCGTTTGAAAATAAAAGTCTGAGTCTGTATTTTTTACGGGAGAAAGCGTCTTTATCCACGTATCATAACGGACACTTGCAAGCTCCTGTTTGAGAATTTCCAACGCTTTTTCCCAAATAACCAAAAAAGTATCCACAAAAATACCTCAAACATATCATAAAATATAACCATGAAAGCCTGTCGTCACTGTATTTAAGGGTTTACAACACGATATAATCAACTCATCCACGAACTTATCCACATTGTGTGGATAAACATGCCCCCTATAGCGTAATACACATTCTATCACAATTTGAAGAAGCGCTCAACAACCAAAAGATTAAATATCGAATGCAAATATGGAAAACACTCGCTCCATTAAAGTGGGTTACGCGTCAAAACGAAAAATTGCAAATTCTTCAGAAAATTCGGCGTGCGAAACAGAAACTGCGCTCATAATCATCGGTCAATTCGCTGACCGTGACGCAGCTCATATTGGAACTGGCATGAATAAACCGATGATTGCCAATATAAACGCCAGTATGGTTGATGCGTGAACTTGAGCCGGACCGAAAGAACAAAAGATCGCCCGGTATCAATGCGCCGATATCGGATATTTTTGTCCAGCTTTCCGTCTGAGAAAAGCCTTCCGAGCTCGTTCGTTTGACCGAAACGCCCGATGCTCTGAGCGCATAATAAACAAACCCGGAACAGTCGAAAGCGTTCGGGCCTTCGGCTGCATATAAATAGGGTTTGCCAAGCTGTTCTTCCGCATTGTGGATGAAGCTGTCAACGGTCGCTTCGCTGTTGACGGAAGAAGTTTGATCAATTATCCTGTCCACATGATCCCAGCGAAGCGCCGAGTCAGAATATAGCTTTTTGTTTGTGTCTTTACCGCATTTGGCGTCGAAAACAAGTCCGTTGAGCGCTTGGAACTCCTTGAGCGCGTCAGCCGTTTCGGCATCGAAATAACCCGTTGCGTTATCATCCATATATCCAAGATCGAATAGACGCTGCTGCAAACTCATGACTTCATCGCCTTTATCGCCGAAGCCGATACAATAATATCTGGCGTCACCCGAGTTCAATAAAGCGATTGTATCTTCGCCGGCGATACCATCCGTCTTCAGCCCGTTTTCGCTCTGAAACAGCCTCACCGCGTTTTCTGTGACGGGACCGTAATAACCGGTGATGCCCGGATATCTGTAATAACCGAGCTCTTTGAGTTTTTCCTGAACCGCCGATACCGCGGCGCCCTTGTCTCCCTTTTGCAGGCAATCGGCGTTTGAATCGTGATAAAAACGTTTTTCGTAAGAAATGATGAAATCGCTCCCCATGATTGAGCGAAGCGTTTCGGGACCCGCCTTGCCGTCAACCTGAAGGTGATGCGTTGTTTGATAATCGATTACTGCCTGCTGTGTTTTCGTTCCGAAGTATCCTGTGGCGGCGCCGCTAAAATAGCCAAGCTCATAAAGACGGTTCTGGAGCGCAAGCACATAATCGTCCTTGTCGCCGATTTTGAGTATTTGATAGCGTTCGGCTGCCAGCGCGTTTGAGGGAATGAAAACGACAAAAAGCGCGGCGTATAAACCCAGCGTGAAGATAAAGTGATTGAATTTTGAACATACCCGCCGCATCATATACAAAACAATAACAAAAGACGCAGGAGGCGGCAATTTCCATTTTGGCGGATGATATGCGGAATTTCTTATCACACACAGATTATTACGAATTTATTAAGGTTCTATTAAAATAATGCCGTTTTCATCGGCTTTTCATGCATATGTGTGATATTGAACATTCATTCATCAGCGATCCGCGTGCAAATACCCGCCGAATCCACATAGTTATCCACTTTATCCACACACAATCCACATATCTATATCACACTGTAAATGAGACGCGGCGGCTGCGCGTCATCGGAAATGGCAATGCTTTGTTCAATTATGAGGGAAGCGTCCGCAAGTTGATTTTCGTCGTTCGCGTGAATCTCGCAGAGTACGTCACCTTTTTTAACAGCGTCGCCGATGCGCTTTTTCATGATAAAGCCCACGGCGGGATCGATGACGTCATCCTTTGTGATGCGGCCGGCGCCCAGAAGGCCTGCCGCTTCGCCGAGCCGCTTGCAATCCGTTGAACTTAACACGCCGTCACCGCGCGCATACAGCTTTGAAATGATACGCGCCCGCGGCATCAAAGACGTGTCGGATGTGACGCGCCTGTCGCCGCCTTGAGCGGCAATGATGTCGCCGAGCTTTTGAAGCGCGCGTCCCGTATGCAGCGCGTCAAGCAGCATTTCTTCGGCGGAGGGTTCGTCGGGCACAGCGTCAGCGAGCAGCAGCATGCGGGAAGCCAGCGCAAGCGACACGGTCAAAAGATCGCCGCCCGATTTTCCGGAAAGCACGTCAATCGCCTCGATCACCTCGAGCGAATTGCCGACGGCCATGCCGAGCGGCTGGCTCATATCGGTGACGACCGCGGCGGTTTTGCGTCCGGCCATGCGTCCGATATCCACCATCGCTTCGGCGAGCGCCATTGCGTCATCCGGTTTTGACATAAACGCGCCGCTTCCGGTTTTGACATCCAGCACGATGACGGAAGAACCCGCGGCCAGCTTTTTGCTCATGATGCTGCTGGCAATCAGCGGGATGCTTTCCACAGTGGCGGTTACGTCGCGAAGCGCGTATAGCATTTTATCCGCCGGACAAAGCCGCATGGTTTGTCCCATCACCGCCGCGCCCACGTTTTTGACCTGTGTCAGAAAAGCGTCCAAATCAAGAGAAACCGTCATGCCCGGAATGGATTCCAGCTTGTCGAGCGTGCCGCCGGTATGGCCAAGCCCCCTTCCCGACATTTTGGCGACTTTTAAGCCGCAGGCACAAACGAGCGGTACCACGATGAGGGTGGTGGTGTCCGCAACGCCGCCTGTGGAATGCTTGTCGGCCACAACGCCGAGCGAACTCAAATCGGCGGTTTCGCCGGACGCCGCCATCGCTTTTGTCAGCCAAACCGTTTCGTCTTTATCGAGTCCGTTTATGAAAGCCGCCATCAAAAAAGCCGATGCCTGATAGTCGGGGATTTGGCCCGACACATAACCGTTGATAAAAAAGCCGATTTCTTCGGGAGACAGCTTTTGGCGGTCGCGTTTTTTCGCAATGATATCATACATTCTCATAAATGATCCCTCTCCTTCCCTCTTCGTAATCTTTACGGAGCAGGCCGTAGCAAAGCAGGTCGTAAACCGTGCCCATGCGTATATAGTGTGAGCGAAGACAGCCCTCCAGCACAAAACCGTTTTTTTCAAGAACGCGGCGCGAACCGATGTTCGGTGCGAAACAGCGCGAGTAAATTTTCTGAATATCCAGCATCGAAAACGCATATCCGACCGCGAGAGAAACCGCGTTTGTCATTATATTTTTGTGCCAAAAGGGTTCGCCGAGCCAGTAGCCAAGCTCGGCGCGTTCATGCTCCGGTTCGTGCACAAGCCCGACGACGCCCAGAAATACGTCGTCATGTGCCGTTATCGCGAAAACATGCTCGTTTTCCGTGGCTTCCACATAGTTTAGCCACGAAGCGGCATGCTCATCCGTATAAGGAAAAGGAAGATTGGCCGTCATCTGCGCGATACGGATGTTGTTGGCAAGCTTTGCAACGTCACCGATGTCGTCGCGGCCGATACAGCGTATGCTAATGTCCATGGCATATTCCTCCATACGCATCATCATACCATATAAGACGGATTATGAACAACGATTTCGAGCGATTATGCTTTGAGCATGGCATCATAAACCACGGCCAAAACGGGCTTTATTGCGGCTTTGCGGAACGAGCGGTATAATATCGGCAGATGTTCCGCGCGGCGGTCAGCAATAAAATGAAATCGGGAGGCACATATGAATTTTACAAAGATGCATGGGCTCGGCAACGACTTTTTGGTCTTTGAGGACGACGGACAGGACTGGAGCGCGCTTGCGCAAAAGCTGTGCCGCCGCCGGCTCAGCGTCGGCGCGGACGGCATTCTGGTGGTTCTGCCTTCCGAAAAGGCGGATATCCGCATGCGGATATTCAATTCGGACGGCAGCGAAGCGGAAATGTGCGGAAACGGCATCCGCTGTTTCGCCAAATACGTTTATGAACGCGGCATTGTCAAAAAAGAAGAAATGACGGTGGAGACACTTGCGGGCATCATGACGCCGCACATTCAAACGGTAAACGGCAAGGCGGAAAATATCACGGTGGATATGGGAAAGCCGGAATTCGGCAGAAAACAGATACCGATGACGGGTGACGGAAGCGCTTTTGACGTACCGATAACGGCTGCGGGCCGCAGCGTTTCCGTATCGGCGGTACGCATGGGCGTACCCCACGCGGTGGTGATGATCGAGGGAACCGAGGATATGGCGGTGCTGGGTCCCGCGATTGAAACGCATCCGGTGTTCCCGGAGAAAATCAACGTCGATTTTGTCGAGGTGACGGACCGAGAAAACATCTCTGTGCGCACATGGGAGCGCGGCGCAGGGTTTACGCTGGCCTGCGGTACGGGCTGCTGCGCAAGCGCCGTGGTATTGCACGAAAAGGGGCTGGTCGGCCGCCGCGTGTATGCGCATCTGTCCGCCGGAACGCTTTTGATCGACTATCTTGAGGACGGCCGTGTGATGATGACGGGTCCCGCCGAAGAGGTTTATTCGGCCTCACTGGCGCAGATATGATTTCCGAAAGCCTTAAAACAATTTCAAGGCTGTTCGCGTCCCACGGGATCCGCGTATTTCTTGTGGGAGGCTATGTGCGCAACATCGTTCTCGGCTTGTCCGGGGGCGATGTCGATATCTGCTCGAGCGCTCTGCCCGAAAAGGCGGCAGCCATCGCGCGCGGCGCGGGGATGACAGTGATTGAAAAGGCGCTGCCGCTCGGCACCATCGAAATCAGGCTTAAAACGCCGTACGGCGATGAGGTGTTTGAGCATACCACTTGGCGGCGCGATTATTATCCGGCCGGCGGCGGCCATCGTCCGTACCGCGTGGAGTTTACGGACAGCATCGCCGAAGACGCGCGGCGTCGTGATTTTGCCGTCAACGCGCTATATATGGATACAGAATCGGGCGAGATACTGGATCCGACCGGCAGAGGGCTGGCCGATGCCCGGCAGAAAAAGATCAGCGCCGCGGCGGAAGATCCTTCCGTCACGATACGCGACGACGGCCTTCGCATCATGCGCATGGCGCGTTTTGCCGCGGAGCTTGGTTTTACCGTGGACGATACGCTGAAAGCAACGGCCTGCCGGTATGCGCCGCTGCTCGCGGATATTTCCGCAGAGCGCAAGCTTGCGGAACTGAAAAAAATACTGATGGCGGACACGAGGTATCCGGCGGCTCAAGGAAGCCCGTTTATCGGATTGACGCTGCTTAAGGAAACGGAATCGCTTCGCTATGTGCTGCCGAGGCTCAGCGAGGCGGAAGGCGTCGCACAGTCCGAAAAGTATCATGCTTATGACGTGCTCGGCCATTGCCTGCGCGCCTGCGCGGCGGCGCCCGCTGTCTATGAGCTGCGGCTTGCGGCGCTGCTGCATGATATCGGAAAGCCGGAGGCGCTTAAGCGCGGCGGCAATATGCACGGCCACGAGATCATCGGGGAACGGCTTGCGCGGGATGAAATGAACGCGCTCAGATGCGACAATAAAACAAAAGCGGCGGTGCTGCCGCTGATTAAAAACCACATGTTTGACCTTGAGGGCAAAGCGAGGCCCAAAACCATCAGACGGCGCGCCGTCGCTCTCGGGCAAAAGGGTTTTGAGATGCTGATCGCGCTGAGGCGCGCGGATGTGATCGGTTCAGGCAGACAGAGCGGCGCAGTGAAGTCGGCCGACAATTGGGAAAGAGAGCTGACGCGCATGATAGAAGAACGTATGCCGTGGCGTGTGAGCGATCTTAATATTACGGGCGGCGATATTGCGTCGCTGCTCGGCATCGAACCGTCGCCGGTTATCGGGCGCATACTCGGTGCGCTTTTCAAAGACTGTGTGCTGTGTCCCGCGCAAAACGAAATCGGAACGCTTAAACGAAAAGCGCTTTCATACTATCATCAATTGTTAATATAGTGTGACAACTGTTGCGTGTTCATGACGGGCGGTATTGAATTGTGAGGGCCGCCGTAGTATGATGAAAAAAAGCGGCGTTTGGGAGTGTTTGTTATGACAAGATACAGACACAAAAAAGAAAAGCTTTTCGAAAACAATGAATATATGGGCGCGTTTGCCGATGTTTCGTTTGATATTGTGGGCGAGAATGAACTGGGCAAGGAAACGCTTCGTTTTGATACGAGAATACACTACTATGAAAAAGGCAAGGGCGTGCCGCTCCTGCTGGTGCATGGCATGGGGCAGTCTCTTTATACGTGGCGCCGAAGCATCGATTTTTTTGCGGAGAACGGTTTTTGCGTGATTGCGCCCGATATGGCGGGGTTTGGATACAGCGGGCATCCGAACATCTATTATACCGTTGAGGAAAACGCGCTCATTATCGGCGCGTTTTTGGATGCGCTCGGCATCAAAAAAACGCATATCGCCGGCTTTTCCACAGGCGCGCTGAGCGCCCTTGCGTTTGCCGCCGTCCAGCCAAAAAGGGTGGGCAGGCTTGTGCTTGTATCGCCCGGCGGGCCGAACGAAAACTATCCTTTGGGATTAAGGCTTCTCACCACACGTCTGGCCGCATTTTATTTCAAGCATTTTTTCACGGAAGCGTCCGCTTACAGCATACTCAAAAACGGCTATTTCGATGCGACGCTGCTGACGGACGATGTGCTCGCGGGGTATTATGAACCGTATCAGAACAAGGAAACAAGGGAAACGCTGGTGCGCTGTATGCTTCATTTTGACGATGCGCCTGTACGCGCCAAGCTGAAAGGCATTAAAAAGCAGACGCTGATTTTTCAAGGCTTGGACGACCGCATCCATACCGACGAAGTGATCCGTTCCGTCACCATGCCGCTGCAGAATAAGCGTTTTGTGCGCCTCAGAAACTGTGCGCATTTTGTTCACGAAGAAAAACCGGACAAGTTTAACGAGGAAACGCTCGCGTTTTTGACTGAGGGCGGCGCGGAGGAATCCCCATATCCCGGCGGTCCGTTGAACACATAGTCATAATCGGTATACGGGGAAACGGTGAAACCCGCATGGCGGTTGAATATTGCGTGGTTTTTGTTATAATAGAGAAAAAATCACACTCGACAAAATCCGCTTGGAGGAAACAAAACGTGCTTGGTGACAGATTGAGAAAATTCCGGAGAAGGCGCAGCATGCGCAAGCGTACGGGGCGCGGGCCAAGGCGCGTTTCCCGTTTCCGCTTGTCGGGCTACGGGCCGATTATCAAAATCGGCGCGCTGGTGCTTGGCGTTGCGGCGTTTATATTGCTGATTATCTTCGTGATCGTTCCGTTATTCGGCGGTGCGCCGAAACCTGTGGAGACCGAAACGGCGGAATTGACGCCGACGCCTGTGGCGACGCCGATGGCAAGGACGGATATGTCGGACCTGGCCGTGGAACTCCAGGCGGCCAACCAGTCCATCAACGATCCTTATGTTTTCGGAAATGAGGCGGTATTTTCCACCGGGCAGGCGGACCAGACGTCCCCCGCGGTTGACACGATCGCTTTGTACGACCTGACAACGAAACAGACCACATATATCGACGGCATCAAAAAGAAATACGCTACGTTGTTTGAACCGAAGATGAACGAAAAATACATCGTTTATCTTGACTGCAAGGATGAATACGGCGGTGCTGTCTGCTGTTACGACCGAAAGACGAACGAATCGTTCGTGATGCGGGAATATGTGTATGGAAAACCCAAGGTTTCTCTTTCGGGCGATTATGTGTTATGGCTTCAGCAGACCAATAAAGGCAGCAACACGCTCGGCACCGACAGGCTCTATCTTTATCATCTGCCGACGCGGGAAACGGTGGAAATCGAGATATTCTCCAACACGATATTCTCTTACAGCTCTCCTTATATGTCGGACAGCGCGATCGTATACGCGCAGGCCAGCGGCGAAAGCCAGGTGCTCGACGGATCGTCCGCCTCGACCGATGCGGAGATTTGCGTGATCCCTCTCGTTCAGGGCGGGGATGCACAGCGCACGCTTTTTGTGCCCGGCGTTAACGTGAACGATCCAAAGATCAGCGGCGACAGCATCGTGTTTGTGGATTCGTATGCGGACAGCAATAAGCTGTATGTCTGCACAAAACAAGGCGATACCTATTCGGCGCCTGCCGTGATCGCGGAAAATATCATCAATTTTGACGTGGGCAGCGGCTATGCGGTTTATACAAAAGACGAAGCCGTATATATCTACTATTTTGCCGATCAGAGCACCGGCCGCCTTACGAGCGAAAGCAGCCGTGCGCTGCTGGCCAGCGCATGCGGAAAGAACGTCGCGTGGTATGATATCACCGATCTTTCAGGCGCCAATGTGGTGTTTTACGCGCAGGTGCCATGACAGGCATCAAAATAAATCGTAATAAGGGCAACGGTCTGACAGCCGCGGCCTCAGACTGTCAAAAAGGCAATATCATTTAGTGATTAAACTTGGCCCGCGACGCCCGCGCCTTGCGGTTTTGAGCTGGCGAGGAACAAGCAAAGCCGGAAAACAGTCGGAAAACCGAAGGCTTTTCGGCAAGCTGGGGCCGCAGTTTTGCCGACAGCAATATGTAAATCGCGATATAAAGCGATGCGATGACCCTTGAGCCAATTACCTGTTTAAAGGGAAAGCATTCCTTGGCCCATCGTTGTTTTTCTTTTGTCTGTGTTCCGGAAATATCACTTCAAGAGCATACCGCAGCAAACCGGATAAAAATCATATGATTGCGGAGATATCAGACCGATGAATCAAACAAAACTGACGCCCTTCGCTATGGCCGCTTTTGCGGTGATATTGGTTTTGGGAACTGCGCTTCTGTTCATCAACATTGCCGGCGACAGCCTGTGGTACGACGAATCATATACGGCGGCGCTTGTGACGCAGCCGTTTCAAGATATCGTCAGCATATCCGGCGGCGACAGCCACCCGCCGCTTTATTATTTGATGCTGAAGCCTGTGTATTTGATATTCGGTAATTCAGAAACGGCACTGCGCGCGTTCTCCGTGCTGGGCGTGCTGGCGCTTGCCGCTCTCGGAATCGGGCCGGTGCGCCGCGCCGCGGGTATGCGCGTTGGCATGCTCTACGCGCTGCTTGTTTTTCTGATGCCGATCGCGATGTCGATGGCGCATGAAGCGCGTATGTATACATGGGCCGCTTTTTTTGTGACAGGCAGCGCATTGTACGGTTTTTTGGCGCAAAGGGATGCAAAAAGAAAAGATTGGGCGCTGTTCGTGCTGTTTTCGATTGCCGCCGCGTATACGCATTACTATGCGCTTCTCGCCGTCGGTATGATATTTGTCATTATGTTGATTTTCTGTGTCGGAGATAAGAAAAAACGGATCCCGTATTTCATTTCTGCGGCGGTAACGGCCGCCGCATATCTGCCGTGGGCCGTCGTGCTTGCCGGACAGGTGAATCGGGTTACGGGCAGTTTTTGGATACCGGCGCTGACGCCGGATATCATTTTGAGTGTATTTGTTTATCCGTTCAGCCATAAATTTCCGGATACGAGCCGTTTGGGCATTGCCGTTCCATTGTATGCGCTGGCTTGCGGCTGGATATTTTTCGGCATCATATATAAGGGCATCAAAAAGGACGCGAACGTGAAGCTGTCTGTGCTGGCTGTGGGCGCATATCTGCTCACGATACTGGCAGGCATTGCGGCGTCGTTTGTCATACGGCCTGTGCTGGTGGAAAGATATATGGTGCCCGTGCTGGGGCTTTTTGTGCTGGGCCTTGCATACGGGCTTGCCGCCGTAAAAAAGCGCGTGTTATTTGTCATTGCCGTCTGTGCGACGGCGGCGGCCTGCGTTCCTCAGATATATTTCAACATGACGACGCGCGTGAACGGTGCGATGTATGAAGCGAAAGCGGCACTGTCCACCGAACTTCAGGACGGAGACGTGTTTCTCCATACGGACGAGCACACCTTCGGAACGTTCAGCTATTATTTTCCCGGTTATAAGCAGTATTATTATCAGCGGAAAGGCTATGAAGGGTACAGCAATTACGATGCGTTCCTGCCAAACGGTGTCACGATCGATTCGCTCGACGAGATTGAAGGCAATCCGCGCATTTGGCTGGTACAGCGCAAATCCGCGTCCGATACGTTTTCGGCGGCAAAATGGACAAGCACAGGCGCGCTTATAACAAAGGAAACGATGAAAACGTATTTTGTTCCAACGTCTTGGTATTCCGTATCGGTATCCCGTGTGGAAAAGGGAAGCGGAACAAAAGAGCAAGCCGTGCCGCCGGGCAGCGGAAAGCTGATTATAAACATTGACGGACTTAAGAGCAGCAAAGGCAGCGTCACCGTGCTGCTGTACGGCGCGATGTCGGACGAGCCCGAAAAGAGCGCGGTGGGGAACATCAAATACGGCCAGAGTACGGTTGTGTTTTCGGATTTGCCGTACGGCGAATACAGCGTGATGGCTTATCACGATGAAAATGCGAACGGTTTGCTCGATATGAACGGAAATACGGCTGCGGAGGGATATGGGTATGCCAATTCGGTCGGTTCGCCGAGCGCCGCTTCCGACTTCGGCGCCTATCGGTTCACGTTCGGTACGCCGACGGCCGTCCGGCACATTCTGATCCATTATTGATGAAGCCACAAAAAAAGCCGGCTGCAGTTTGGCCGGGTCGGCTTTTAAAACCCGATGATCATTGCGATTGATGTTTCTGCTTGAGCTTCCTGTACATGTTGAAATATGCGTACTGCAAGAGCGCCGCAATCATGAAAACCAGCGCGAAATACATGAAATACACATGCCACGGCGCGACGAGCTTATGGAGAAACGTAAACGCGACGGCTGTATTAAACGTGAACGCCGCGATTTTGCCGAACATGTTTGCGGGAGTGACGATGTTCTTGAAATAAAGAAAGATCCCCCCCGCCACCATCAGCAGTTCCTTGACGAGAAGAACGATGAGAACGACCCATGGCAGCACGCCCGTTGACGCAAAGGCGATCACCGCAAACACAGACATGAGCTTATCCGCCAAAGGATCAAGCAGCATGCCCGCCTGTGTGATAAGATGATGCTTCCGCGCGATATAGCCGTCCAGAAGATCTGTGCCGCATGCCGTGATATAGACGATGAGCGCAGGGATCAGCAGATCGAAATAAATCAATATCGTCGAAACGGGCACCAGGGCAAACCGAAAAAGCGTGATGACATTGGGCAATGTCAACGGTATTCTGCGCAAACAATCACTCCTTGAAAAAGCGTATTTAAAATACTGCGCCGTCTTTGCCCATTATAGCAGAGACGGCGGCGATTGGCTATCGTTTCATCACGGAATGTATCCATTATGACAAAACCGTCACCGTTCGGCCGGCATGATTCAATTTAACTGCGCTCAATGATATTGTAAAAAAAGGATAACACATTTATAATGATAAAAAGTTTGAATAAGGGGTAGGGTTAAATGAATGTATGAGCAATATGATATTCACATCATATCGCTGTTAATCCTGGCTGTGGTTTTATTCAACAATCTGAAAAACGGCGGTGAAAGCAGACCGCGCCTGCGCCTGTTCCGCGCTCTCATCCTCTGCAACATGCTGCTTCTTGTATTGAATGCGGCGCGGATTGTATTAGAAAACGATACGGACGGCACGGCGGATTTTTATCTGCGGACCGCTTCTTTATTTTTATGCGTGTTATTTTCCGAGCTGTGGGCGCTTTTTTGCACAAGCCGAAGCGGCCGGAAAATAAAGGCCCGCGGGTTTATCATATTGAGCATACCGCTTTTTGTCATCGCATTATTGCTTGCGTTTAATACCGAAAGTCATATACTATTTGTGAACCGCCGTGAAAAAGGTCCTTTTTTCCATGCGATATCCGCCGTGATTGCGTTTTATGTCATTTATTCGATGAGCGTCATATGGCGAGGCAAAAAAAGCATGGAGCAAAGGGAATACTATCCGTATATCATCGGTCCGTTTGTTCTGGGCGCGCTGGGTATTATAAAATTCGCCGTGCCATTTGACGGAGCGGTCATATGGCCAGCCGTGGCGGTGGGAATGCTGATACTCCAGCTTTTCGCGCTTGATGAGAAGATGAATATTGATCATCTGACGGGTTTGCATAACAGAAAATATCTGGACGCGTACATCGATGAGCTGATCAGCACATATAAGAATACGCAGGGGCAGCATGAAAACAGAAACTTTGCGGCGCTTATGCTCGATATCGACAACTTTAAGACGATCAACGATACGTACGGTCATGTTCAGGGCGACAAGGCGCTGGTTGCCGCGTCGAAGCTGCTCAAAAAGAGCGTCCGCCGCGGTGATTTCGTCGCGCGGTACGGCGGAGACGAGTTTATGATCGTGCTCGACCGGTGCGGCTCACAGACACCCGACCGAGTGATAAGGAGGCTGAAGGACAACGTAAATCAGTACAACGCCGAAAGCAGGCTGCCGTATGAACTGAGCTTCAGCATCGGCTGCAAGCTGTTTTACAACGTGAAGGGCTTAACCGCAAAGGATATATTCTCGACGATCGACGAGCTCATGTATATCCACAAACAAAACAAAGCGGCTGCGGTATCAAAATACAGCGGCTTAAATCAATAAGAGAAAGAGACATAAATATGCAGCAGAAAACCGATCTTGAAATCGCGCGAGAAGCGCAATTAATTCCGATTTCTCAAATCGCGCAAAGCGCGGGCATACTTGAGGACGAGCTGATTCCGTTTGGAAATAAAAAGGCCAAAGTGTCGCTGTCGTTGCTGCGTCGCATGAAAGACAATGCCGACGCAAAGCTGATCCTTGTTTCGGCAATAAACCCCACGCCGGCCGGTGAAGGCAAAACCACAATATCCATCGGGCTGGCCGATGCGCTCAAACGGTGCGGGCAAAAGGTGTGTCTCGCGCTGCGGGAGCCGTCTTTAGGGCCGGTGTTCGGAATGAAAGGCGGCGCTGCGGGCGGCGGCTATGCGCAGGTGATTCCGATGGCGGACATCAACCTGCATTTCACGGGCGATATCCACGCTGTGACGGCGGCCAACAACCTGCTTTGCGCGCTCGTCGATAACCATATCCAGCATGGCAACGAGTTGAACATAGACCCGAGGCGCATCGCGATCAAGCGCTGCATGGACATCAACGACAGACAGCTTCGTTTTATCACGTGCGGTCTGGGCGGGCGTGCGAACGGCATGCCCCGTGAAGACGGATTCGATATCACGGCGGCTTCCGAGGTGATGGCGGTGCTGTGCCTTGCGAGCGATCTGCACGATTTAAAAGAGCGCCTTGCGCGCATCAAGGTGGCGTATACGTTCGACGAGCGCCCCGTAACAGCGGGCGAGCTGAAAGCGGCCGGCGCAATGGCGGTGCTGCTGAAGGACGCCGTGAAGCCGAACTTGGTACAGACGCTGGAACAGACGCCGTGTTTGATGCATGGCGGCCCGTTTGCGAACATTGCGCACGGGTGCAACAGCTATATCGCTACGAATATGGCGATGCATCTTGCCGATTATGTGGTGACAGAAGCGGGATTCGGCGCCGATCTCGGCGCAGAGAAGTTCCTCGATATCAAATGCCGGCAGACGGGGCTTTGGCCCGATGCGGCGGTTATCGTGGTGACGGTCCGCGCGCTCAAAAGCCACGGCGGCAAGCCGAAGGAAACGCTGAACGAGCCGGACGAGGATGCGGTGATCCGCGGTATGCAGAATCTTGACAAACATATTGAAAACTTGAAAGACTTTTACGGGCTGCCGGTGACGGTGGCGATCAACCGGTTTTCGTCCGACAGCCCCGAGGAAATTGCGCTGGTGCAGAAGCTTTGCCGCGCGAAGGGCGTGACGGCGGTGACCGCCGACGTATGGGAAAAGGGCGGTGAGGGCGGCATTGCACTGGCCAAAGAGGTGATGCGTATCGCAAAAAAAGGTACGCCGAAGCATCCGTATGAGCTGACCGACGATATCCCGACCAAGATCGAGAAGCTTGCCAGAAAAATATACGGCGCAAGCGAGGTGCACTATTCCGCGGGCGTCTCAAAAACCATCGAGACGCTCAGCAGAAACGGATACGCGCATCTGCCCATATGCGTCGCCAAAACGCAGTATTCGCTGTCGCACGATCCGAAGCTCATCGGGCGTCCGAGCGGTTTTATTTTTACCGTGCGCAATATCAAGCTTTCGGCGGGCGCCGGCTTTATCGTGGTGCTTGCAGGCGATATGATGACGATGCCGGGGCTGCCGAAAAATCCCGCCGCCGAACAAATCACGATCGATGACGAGGGACGCATTGAAGGCTTGTTCTAAAGTGTGTATTCTTTTTGAACAATGCGCGCCGACGGCAGAATTTTCGTTGGAATATGGTATAATAGACGCGCAATCATAAAAAAGGAGCCGCATGCCATGAAAAAAAAGACCGCCGCCGCATTGATTGTGGTATTAGTGATCGTTGCCGGAGCGGCTGTGGGAGTCATATTTTTTTTGAATCAATTTTGATTGATGAAATTTGAACGGCGGAGCGATGCTCGGCCGTTCTTTTGTGATTTTTCTAATCCATTCCGTTTTGAAGTTTTTTGATGCTCGCATTGAGCCGGCGCAGCGTTTCCGCTTTGCCGAGCAGGCACGCGGCCTCCACAGCGCCGCCCGGCGTGACTTCGGTGCCCGTAATGGCGATGCGCAGCGGCCAGAGGAGCTGTCCGTTTTTTATACCCAACTCTTCCACAAGCGCGTGAAGCGATTCCCTGAGCGCTTCCAGCGAATAATCCGTCTGCGATTCGAGCAGCGCTTTGGCTTTAAGCAATACGGGCAGAGCGCTTTGGGCGTCGGTCTTCATCTTTTTGTGCGTATAAAGGCCGATGTCGTAATCGGGCATATTCGTAAGGAAAGAGAGCTTTCCGGGTATCTCGTCGAGCCGCTCGAGCCGCGGCTGTATCAGCTCGGCAATGAGGTTTAAGTCAAAACGCTCCGCACCCGCCTCAATGAAATACGGCATCGCCCGCTCAATAAAGCTGTCTTTAGACAGGGCGCGGATATATTGCGCGTTCATCCAGGTGAGCTTTTCCACGTCAAAAATCGCGGACGATCTCGAAAGCCCCTCCAGCGAAAACGCGTCGATCAGCTCCTCCAGCGAAAAAATCTCACGCTCGCTTCCGGGGCTCCATCCGAGCAGCGCGATATAATTGATCAGCGCCTCCTTGAGATAGCCCTTATTGATAAAATCATCGAAAGATGCGTCGCCGTGACGTTTGGACAGCTTGCGCTGCTTGTCCTTCATCACGACGGGCAGATGGATGTACGTGGGAATTTCCCATCCGAACGCGCGGTAAAGATGGTTGTATTTCGGCGTGGACGAGAGATACTCGACGCCGCGTATCACATGCGTGATGCCCATAAGGTGGTCGTCCACCACGTTGGCGAGATTGTATGTCGGCATGCCGTCCGCCTTGAGCAGCACGTTGTCATCCAGATCGGCATTGGGCACCGTGATATCGCCGAACACCGCGTCGGTATAGGTGGTTTCGCCTGTGCGAGGTATATTCTGCCTGATCACGTAAGGTTCGCCCGCGTCCAGCCGCTTTTGTATCTCTTCCCGAGAGAGCGACAGACAGTGCTTGTCGTAGGTATACGTTTCCCCCCGCGCCTCGCACTTGGCGCGTTCCTGCGCGAGCCGCTCTTTGGAGCAGAAACAGCGGTAAGCCGCGCCTTTCTGCACCAGCATTTCCGCGTGCCGCTTGTAGATTTCGGCGCGTTCGCTTTGTATGTACGGTCCGAACGGGCCGCCCACATCCGGACCTTCGTCGTAATAAAGCCCCGTTTGGCGAAGCGTATTATATATGACGTCTTTTGCGCCCTCCACCTCGCGTTCGGTATCGGTATCTTCAATGCGCAGTATGAAAGCGCCGCCGTTCTTGCGCGCGAACAGCCACGCGTAAAGCGCGGTGCGCAATCCGCCGATGTGCAGATACCCCGTCGGGCTGGGCGCAAACCGCGTCCGTACTTGATTCATGATAGATTTCCTCACAATAACCGTTTTAATCGTTGTTTGCCTTGGCGTAACTGTCCTTCAAATTGACAATCAGGTTGAAAATCAATTTTTCCGGTGTGCTGTCGGTATCCGCGCAGAAATAACCCTGCCGCAGAAACTGGAACCGATCGCCGGGTTTGGCGCTTGCGCCTGCCGCTTCGATCAGCGCATTCGGCAGGATTTTCAAAGACTGCTCGTTGAGCCTCGCTGAAAAATCGCCCTCGCCCTCGTTGAGCAGAAAATCGTACAGCCGGATTTCGCAGGGAACGGCGGTTTTTGCGTCAACCCAGTGGAGCGTGCCCTTCACCTTGCGTCCCGCCGTGGCGCCGCCCGTTTTGGAATCGGGGTCATACGTGCAGTGAAGCGCGGCAACGGTGCCGTCCGGATTTTTCTCGACGGCTTCGCATTGGATGATATAGGCGTCTTTAAGGCGGACCTCCCTGCCCGGAGCGAGCCTGAAAAACTTGGCGGGCGGGTCTTCCATAAAATCGGAGCGCTCGATGTATATTTCCCGGGAAAACGACATATTGCGCATTCCCGCTGTTTCGCTTTTGGGCAAATTTTCGGAAAGGACTGTTTCGCCGTCTCCCTCGTAGTTGTCGATGATCACTTTGAGCGGATCGAGCACCGCCATGCGTCTTGGCGCGATCTGCCCCAGATGCTCGCGCAGGCAATGCTCCAAAAGCCCCGCGTCCACCTCGCTGTTGGATTTGGCGACGCCGATGCGCTCGCAAAAATCGCGGATCGCCTCGGGCGTATAGCCGCGCCGGCGAAGGCCGGATATTGTGGGCATACGCGGGTCGTCCCAGCCGGAAACGAATTTTTCGTCCACAAGCTTTTTAAGATAGCGCTTGCTCATGATCGTGCGCGTCAGATTCAGCCGTGCAAATTCATACTGGCGCGGCGCGGGGTCGCAGCCGCAGTTTTGCACCACCCAGTCGTAAAGCGGACGATGGTCTTCAAACTCGAGCGTGCATATGCTGTGAGTCACCTTCTCGTAAGCGTCCTCAAGCGGATGGGCAAAATCGTACATCGGATAGATGCACCATTTGCCGCCGGTGCGATGGTGCGGCGCGTGAAGGATGCGGTATAAGACGGGATCCCGCATGTTGAGGTTCGGGCTTGCCATATCGATTTTGGCGCGAAGCACCTTTTCGCCGTCCGAGTAAATGCCGTCGCGCATCTCCAAAAACAGCCGTCTGTTTTCTTCGGCGCTGCGGTTCCGGTATGGGCTGTCTTTTCCCGGTTCGGTCAGCGTACCGCGGTATTCGCGGATTTCGTCGGCGGAGAGATCGCACACATACGCAAGCCCCTTGTCGATAAGCTTGAGCGCACATTCAAACATGTACTCGAAATAGTCCGAACCGTACAGCACCGCGGCCGGTTCAAAGCCCAGCCAGCGCACGTCGCGCTCGATGCTGCGGATATACTCTTCGTCCTCTTTGACGGGATTGGTATCGTCGTAACGCAGATTGCATTTGCCGCCGTAATTTAAAGCTGTGCCGAAATTAAGGCATATCGATTTGGCGTGGCCGATATGCAGATATCCGTTCGGTTCGGGGGGAAAACGTGTGATCACGTTTTTGACGAGACCGGATTCGATATCGTGCTCGACGATCTCCTCGATAAAATTGCGTGCCTTGTTTTCGCTCATATTTGTCCTCCGGTAAAAGCCTTTAAAATATCAAGCCCGGCTTACTCGCCGGACTTTTTCTTGCCGTCCCTATAACGCTTGGCCGCGGCGACAAGCTCCCTGAAGAGCGGATGCGACCGGATGGGGCGCGATTTGAACTCCGGATGGAACTGTACGCCCACAAACCACGGATGGTCTTCGATTTCGATGATCTCCACAAGACCGTGTTCGGGATTGACGCCCGCCACGCGTATGCCGGCTTTAGTGATCTGCTCAAGATACACGTTGTTGAACTCGTAACGATGAC
Source organism: Clostridiales bacterium (assembly GCA_029265435.1). Classification (GTDB taxonomy): domain Bacteria; phylum Bacillota; class Clostridia; order Christensenellales; family SZUA-584; genus SZUA-584. The sequence goes on along the minus strand of JAJUJH010000014.1, from coordinate 1,115 downwards.
GATGGCGCTCGCATATCTCGTCCGTCTGATACGCCTCATACGCGTTGGTGCCCTTGTTGAGGCAGCATCTGTAGCTGCCGAGCCGCATCGTGCCGCCCATATCGGTGATGTTTTTCTGTTCGGGCATCAGATCGATAAACGGATACGGCGTATCGCTGCAATGCTCGGTCGAGTTGGCCTCGCGGTATCCGAGCACGTTGCGCGCAAATTCGATGATTGCGAGCTGCATGCCAAGGCAGATGCCAAAAAACGGCACTTTATTTTCTCTGCAGTATTGTATTGCCTTAATTTTGCCTTCTATACCTCTGTCCCCAAAGCCGCCCGGCACGATCACGCCGTCTGCATCTTTGAGCCATTCGTCCGCATTGCCCGTATCTTCAATATCCACGGCGTTGACCCAGATGATCTTGACGTCAAGCTTGTTGGCAATGCCCGCATGCGTCAGCGATTCGGCAATGCTCAGGTAAGCGTCGTGCAGCTCGATATATTTGCCGACGATCGCGATGTTCACCTGCGGCTTTTTTTGCTTTTGAATGCGCACGATGTTCTCCCATTCGGGAATATCGCTCGGCACATTCGGCAGCGAAAGACGCTCGCACACAAGCGTATCGAGCTTCTCGTTGCGGAGCATGATGGGAACCTCGTAAAGTGAATCTGCGTCGAGGTTCTGCACCACCGAGGCGGGGCTCACGTTGCAGAAAAGCGCGGTTTTGCGCTTGATATCGTCGGTCAGCGGCACTTCGGTGCGGCAGACGAGTATATCCGGCTCGATGCCGATGGCCCGAAGCTCTTTCACGCTGTGCTGCGTCGGTTTTGTTTTGAGCTCGCCCACCTTGTGAAGATACGGCATCAGCGTCACATGGATATACATGCAGTTTTCTTCGCCGACCTCCCACTTTATCTGGCGGATGGTTTCAAGAAACGGCTGGGATTCGATATCGCCCACCGTGCCGCCTATCTCCGTGATGACGACGTCGGGCTTTTCCTTGCTTGCCACGCTGTATATGCGCGCTTTGATCTCGTCGGTAATATGCGGGATCACCTGCACGGTGCAGCCAAGGTAATCGCCGCGGCGCTCCTTTGTGATGACCTTCCAGTACACCTTGCCGGTCGTC
>JAJUJH010000185.1 GCA_029265435.1 Clostridiales bacterium | reverse complement strand
GAAGTTAAGCCCTTATACGCCGATAGTACTTGGCTGGACACGGCCTGGGAGGGTAGGTAGCTGCCGGATTCAATTTTCCTCAGTAGCTCAGCGGTAGAGCATCCGGCTGTTAACCGGAGGGTCGTTGGTTCAAACCCAACCTGGGGAGCCATAAGCTCAGGATTGATAATCTTGAGCTTTTTAAATATCGATTTATAATGAAGTCACAGCAGGCTGATTTTTTCGTATTATCTATTTGACAAAACAAATCAAGTGTGCTAATTTCAAGATATAAAAATAATTTAGGTGATTAAAAATATTTTATGAATAATAATCACGATAAAAAAATAGTTTTCGTATATAATTCTGCACGATCTTAAGGCAATGTTTTTCATTGCCTTTAATAATTCAAGGGAAAAGAGGAAAATACGTGATGGATTTCGCATTGATTAAAAAGAAGGCTTTAGAATATGAGCGGCAGATGACCAGATTTCTAAGGGATCTGATCGCTATACCCGGTGAAAGTGCCGGAGAAGAAAAGGTGATACAGAGAATCAAGCGGGAGATGATGGACGTCGGATTTGACCGAGTGGAAATTGATGCGATGGGCAATGTGCTTGGCTATATGGGGGATGGTAATAAAATCATCGCATATGACGCGCACATCGATACCGTTGGCATCGGCAATATCGACAACTGGAATTTTGACCCGTATGCGGGTTATGAAAACGATGAGGAAATTGGCGGCAGAGGCGCGTCCGATCAGCTTGGCGGCATTGTCAGCGCTGTTTACGGCGCAAAGATAATGAAAGAGCTGGGACTGCTGGCGGGATATACGGTGCTGGTCACAGGCACGGTGCAGGAGGAAGACTGCGACGGTCTTTGCTGGCAATACATCATCAACGAGGATAAAATAAGGCCTGAGTTTGTTGTTATTACAGAGCCGACAGACGGAAAGATATACAGGGGACAGCGCGGACGCATGGAAATCCGCGTGGATGTGAAGGGCGTTTCCTGTCATGGTTCCGCGCCGGAAAGAGGCGACAACGCAATATATAAGATGGCTGAAATTATTACCGAAGTGAAAGACTTAAATGAGCGGCTGCATATCGACTCGTTTCTTGGCAAAGGAACGCTGGCCGTTTCCGAAATTTTCTTCACATCGCCATCACGCTGCGCGGTAGCGGACAGCTGCGCGATATCGATTGACAGACGTTTGACGAACGGCGAAACATATGAGCTGGCACTCGAAGAAATCAGAGCGTTGCCATCAGTAAAGAAGTATAACGCGCAAGTATCGATGTACCGATACGAAAGGCCGTCTTATACCGGCCTCGTTTATCCGACGGACTGCTATTTCCCGACATGGGTATCTCCAGAGGACCATATCACCACTCAGTCGATGGTGGAGGCCTACGAGGGCATGTTCGGCACGCCGGTTGTCGATAAATGGACGTTCTCAACAAACGGCGTATCGATTATGGGGCGTTACGGCATACCGTGTATCGGATTTGGCCCGGGCAAGGAAGCGCAGGCTCATGCGCCCAATGAAATCACATGGAAGGCCGATCTTGTAAGGTGTGCTGCCGTATACGCCGCCGTTCCGGAATGCTACCGTAAAAGAGACAAATAATATTAAGAATATAGACAATGGAGGATTTGCCCCAATGGACAACATCAATCAAATGATCGAAAAACTTGCCACGCTTGACCTGAAACGCATGTATGAGAACGACTTTTTTCTTACATGGGAAAAGACGGACGACGAAATTCAGGGCGTTTTCGAGGTGGCGGAGATATTAAGAAAAATGCGCGAAAACAACATATCGTCAAGAATATTCGACAGCGGTCTTGCGATATCGCTGTTTCGCGATAATTCGACACGGACGCGTTTCAGCTTTGCGAGCGCCTGCAATCTGCTCGGACTGACGGTACAGGATCTTGACGAAGGAAAATCTCAAATTGCGCACGGCGAAACGGTGCGTGAAACCGCCAACATGATCTCGTTTATGGCGGACGTCATCGGTATCCGCGACGATATGTATATCGGCAAAGGCAACGCCTATATGCGCGATGTTTCGAGGTATGTAAAGCAGGGATATGAGGACGGCGTGCTTGAACAGCGTCCGACGCTTGTCAACCTGCAATGCGATATCGACCACCCGACGCAGGTTATGGCGGATATGCTGCATATCATCAAGGAATTCGGCGGCGTTGAAAACCTCAAAGGCAAAAAAGTCGCCATGACATGGGCGTATTCACCGTCTTACGGAAAGCCGCTGTCAGTACCGCAGGGAGTCATCGGACTGATGACGCGTTTTGGCATGGACGTGACGCTTGCGCATCCCGAAGGCTACGAGGTGATGGCGGATGTTGAAGAAGTGGCGAAGAAGAACGCCGAAAAAACAGGCGGGAGCTTCAGAAAAACAAACAGCATGAAAGAGGCGTTCAAAGATGCCGATATCGTTTATCCGAAGAGCTGGGCGCCGTATTCGGCCATGGAAAAGAGAACCGTCATGTACGGCAACGGCGATTTTGATGGCATCAAGGCGCTTGAAAAAGAATTGCTGGCTCATAACGCGAAGCATAAAGACTGGGAATGTACCGAAGAAATGATGAGCCTCACAAAGAACAAAAAGGCGCTTTACCTGCATTGTCTGCCGGCTGATATCACGGGTGTTTCGTGCGAACGGGGTGAGGTGGCCGAGAGCGTTTTTGACCGTTATCGGGAGCCTCTTTATAAGCAGGCGGGCAACAAACCGTATATCATCGCGGCAATGATATTTTTGAGCAAGGTTAAGAATCCGCAAGCGACATTAAAGGAACTGGCGGCCAAAGCGGCGCCGAGATGGATCGGATAATGAACAAGAGGATTGTCATTGCGCTTGGCGGAAACGCGCTTGGAAAGAACCTGTCGGAGCAGATGGTTGCCGTGAGGAAAACGAGCAAAAAAATCGTTGAGCTCGTGAAAGAAGGCTACCAAATCGCCATCACGCACGGCAACGGCCCGCAGGTGGGGCTTGTCACGGACTGCTTCGACAGCTACAAAATCGATCATGATATCGATGACTTTACGATGTCCGTCTGCGTCAGCATCACACAAGGATACATCGGCTACGATCTGCAGAACATGCTGCGAGAAGAGCTGTTGAATCAAGGCCTCAAGATTCCCGTATCGACGGTTATCACGCAAGTGATCGTCGATCCGAGCGATCCGGCGTTTCAGGAACCGACGAAACCGATCGGCTTGTACCTGACAAAGGAGCAGGCCGAGAAACGCCGCGCCATGGGAGAGCAGATTGCCGAGTTTCCTCAAGGGTACAGGCAGGTTGTCGCGTCCCCAGAGCCGCAGCACATTGTGGAATATGAGACGATTAAAACGCTGCTTGATGCCGGACAGGTTGTCATTGCGTGCGGCGGCGGCGGCATACCCGTGATAGAGATCGGCAACAGGCTTAAAGGCGTGGAAGCCATTATCGATAAAGACTATACGAGCGCCAAACTCG
>JAJUJH010000173.1 GCA_029265435.1 Clostridiales bacterium | reverse complement strand
GTCTCAAAGCGACGGTGGTGGACGGACTTAAAGCGAAAAGCGCGGACGGAAAGCTCAGCAAAGAGGAAGCGGCCGAGGTGGCGCGCAGGGCGATGGACATGTTTATGAACGATCTGTCCGAACGGTCGTTGAAGGTGCTTGAAAGCAACGCCGGCGACATATCGGCGATGGTGGGCAATCTGCTGGAAGCGCGTCTGCTTGCGCTGAAGGAGGGGAAATAAGTGGATTGGGCCAAGCAGATCGAGGAGCAGTACGCACAGGCGCTTGCGGCGCAGAAAGCCCGTCTGAAGGCGGAATACGATCAAAACGCCGCCGCCTATCAGAAGCAGCTCGCCGACGCGGCGGTTCAGTATCAGCAGGTTAAAAACGAAGCGTATGTGAACAACGCGCTTGCGGAGCGTACGCGCCGCGAAAACGTGGCCAATATGGGGCTTTCGGGGCAGGGCGGCAGTTCGCAGACGCTTCAGCAGCGCAACGAGGCAGCGCTGCTTTCGGAGCTGGGCAAAGCGTCGCGCCAGCAGCAGGATTATACGGACAATGTGAATCTGGCGCTTGCCGGCCTCGCGGCCAAGTACGGCGCAGATACGGCTGACCTTGAGGCTTCAAACGCATCGGATTTGAGCGCGGCACTTTTAAAGCAGAGCCAGTGGCAGGCCGATTACGATCTTCAGACGCAGAAAATGCAGCAGGAGGAAAAGTGGAAAGCCTTTCAGCAGGCATATAATTTGTACCTGAAGCGCATGATCACCGCGGCACAGTTCAAAGCCATGACAGGTGTGAGCCTTAAGAGATGACGCGGCGGCCGGAACAAGCGGGTTGTTTGTTCCGGCCCTTAGGTTTGGCGACAATTGACATATCGATATTTTTGACGTATAATGATATTATCATAATCGAAAAGGTGGTGTCTGTTTGCCGGTTGTTCTGTAAGGTGTGTTTGTGAAAGACACAATTGTTTTTGTGTTGCCATGAATGCCTTGCGGAAAGAATCGGCTGACGGATGCTTTTTTATTGCCCGAAAACGGGCGGCGTACGACAGGCTGTTTTCCGGCCTGCTTTTCTTTTCGCGGGGCAAAAAAGAAAGGAAAAGAATATGGAATTCAGCGACAGTTATCTGAAAGAAAACATGATGGGGCCGAACGCGGTTATGCTGCTTGACGAACTGGTAAGCGCTCTTGAGCTGACCCCGGATATGCGCATATTGGACCTCGGATGCGGTACGGGACTGACGTCGATGGCGTTGGCGGATAAAACGGGGGCGACGGTGTTTGCGGCGGATCTGTGGATTTCGGCGTCAGACAACTATGAACGGTTTGCCGCGATGGGGTTTGGCAGTCGGATCATACCGATCCATGCCGACGTGACGGCGGGGCTGCCGTTTGCGCACGCGTATTTTGACGCCGCCGTCAGTATAGACGCGTACCATTACTTTGGGCACGACGCCGGTTTCATGGACCAAAAGCTTGCGCCGTATGTCAAAAAAGGCGGCGTCATCGCGCTGGCGTTTCCGGGGTTCAAACAGGATTTTTCCGGCCGTTATCCCGAAGAGATGCTGCTGTCATGGACGCCCGAAGCCCTTGATACGATGAAGTCTTTCGGCTGGTGGGAACGGCTCTTTCAAAAATCGTCGCTCATCGGCGATGTCCGTATACGCGAGATGGACTGCTTTGAACAAAGCTGGGAGGACTGGCTCGAATGCGACAACCCGTATGCGGTGGCTGACCGTGCGGCAATGCGTGCGGGCGCCGGACGGTATATGAACCTCATATCCGTGGTGTGCAGGCGTACGAGATAAACGAACACAAGGCATGCGTATCGCGGGAGAGGGGCTCTTTGCGCTCTCTCCCGCGATACCGCGCCGTTTCCAATTTGACCTTTAATAGAACCCTTTGGCAAAATAAAAGGCCCCGCAACGAGGCCTTAATAAACGAGAATAAAGGTGTTCAGGCGAGTTCTTCGGGCCTGATCACGCCGCCGTTCAGCGCTTTGGCCTTGAGCTCCGTGTAAAGCCCCGCAAAGCTTGTGCCGAAATAAGGGCCGACATAGAGAAGCTGCAATATGCCGCCGGTCAGCCCCGAGAGCAGCCACCAGCCGATGAAGCTCAAAACCATCACAAATATGCCGCCCTTATGGCCTTGCGTCATGCGCATCGAAAGCTTGACGGCGTCCGTGGCCTTCACGTTCGGACAATCGGCCAGTATATAGGGCGTCATCGAATACGCGATGGCTTTTATGATGCCGGGGATGATGAAAAGCATCGACCAGAGAAATATGAACAGATCCATCCATAGTATGCCTCCGAGGTTGCGCCCGTAATTTGTGAAGCCGTCCGTAAACATATCGCCCACATCGGCGGCGGCGCGCCTATAGATGCGCAGCGTGAAAGCGCTGTAGCCCACAAGCATCGCCGGCATAATCAGCAGAGCGCCCAAGCCTGCGGTGATGGCGGAAGCAACGGCGGTAACCACGATGAAAAGCACGTAAACGCCGACGGACAGGCCGTATTGATCGTGAAAAGCCGCTTTCGCGTCCTGTTTGATTTCGGCACGATTGAACATAACCGGATCCTCCTTGATACTTTCATTTAATTGTAGCATCCGTTTTTTTCAACGGCAAGTTAAGCTTTATCAAAATTGCGTCAACCTTGAAAAATGTTGATCCCGGCGTATAATATACAAAAAACCGGAACCGCGAAGGAGATTTATGGACGTTTTTGTGTGGCTCATAACGATGCTGCTGCCCGTCATGATTTTCGTGATGGGGCTTGTTTTTAAATTGAGCCCTCCGCGCAGGATCAACTTTCTATATGGCATCAGGACACAGCGTTCCATGGCCTCGCAGGAAGCGTGGGATGCGGCGCACCGCATGGGCGGACAGTTATGGAGCGTGACGGGCGCTGCGCTGGCTGTGCTTGCCGCCGGCGCGCTGCTGGTGTTCGGTGCGGATATCGCGGTGATGTTTGCGGTTTACGGCGCTTCGTTTATCGGACTGTTTGTGCCGCTCGGCGTTATTCAGCATCGCCTTAAACGGATGTTTGACGAGAGACGGCAGCCGCTGGATTAAAGCGAGCCCGAAACACCGAGGTATGGGCTGCCGGGCAAGCCCGTCTTGCCTACACATGATATTCTTGGCATTATTGACAGTCTGCGAGCCGGAAACGCCGGCTCTTTTTATATCAAAGCTCATTTCGGAAACACTATCCCAAAAATAGGACAGCAAAAGCATATAATAAGAACAAATGTTCGATATGGAGGGGCGCTATCAGCCAAAGACCGATCGATGGGGCGCTCAAAAGGAAACGGGTCAGCGGCGGCCGTCGTCTTTTATCGTCCTTACCAGCTTTATAGCCTGCATCAATTCGTCGGAACTGATGTTGCGCGCGGCGATTTCGTCAAGCATTTCCGCGGTTATCCCGCGTTTTGGCAAAGCCGTTTCGGGCTCGTCTTCCCGCAGCGCATTGTATTGACGGCCGGGCGGCAAGCCGAGAAGATAATCGGCCGAACATCCAAGCGCGCCGCATAGCTTTTCGAGCACCTCCAAAGAAGGCCGCTTACGGCCTTTCTCGATCTCGGCAAGAAAGGCCTGTGTGATTCCGACGCGTTCGGCAAGCTGTGATTGCGTGAGTCCCTGCAACTTTCTTTTCTGGCTGATTCTTTTGGGCAGATCGTTCAACAGCGTGGCTCCTTTGTATGGAATGGGTATAGCGTATCGCTATCCTGATTATAGCTATAAGCGATAGATTTGTATAGTATAGCTTATAGCTATTGACTTCTTGTCGATTTATGGCTAAATTATAGCCAAAAGCTATTTTCGGGGGTGAAGCATGAGAATCAGGCTGGCAATGCTTCGGGAAGGAGCGAATATCACACAGACGCAGATCTCGCAGTGTGTCGGCATATCACAAGGGTATTATTCGGATATCGAATGCGGCGTCAGGTGTCCGTCACCGCAGGTGGCCAAGCGCATTGCGGCGGCGCTGGGCATCCCGGATAACGACATATTCGGTGTGTTTTACGCGGAAGAGCAAATAAAAAGGAGCGGCGGGTATGCGAAATGATGCGGCGGAGACCGAAACAAAGCTTTTTGCGCTTGCGGAGGCGGTCCGGCTG
>JAJUJH010000147.1 GCA_029265435.1 Clostridiales bacterium | reverse complement strand
GGATACGCCTCCTTGCCTCCGAAGCCGCCGCCCGTCACATCCTGCACCACGCGCACGCGGTCCGGCGCAAGCCCCAGAGCCTTGACGAGCGCGCCGTGCACATAATACGGGCACTGCAGGCTCCCGTGAACGGAGATCTTTCCGTCCTTATACTCGGCGATCATTCCCTGCGTCTCCAGATTGGCCTGCTCCTGTTAGCCGGTTTGGAATTCCTCCTCAAAAACCCTGTCCGCCTCGGCAAATGCCTTGTCAACATCGCCCCTGCCGAAATGATAATCGAAGAAAACGGTATCCGCTTTGCGCACGTCGAGCACGGCGGGCAGTTCTTCATATACAACCTCAATCTCTCCGGCGATGCGCTCAACCTCGCCCTCGTCCGGCCCGACCACCATCAGCACCGGATCGCCGACGTATTCCACTGTGGCTTGCGCGAACACAGGCGTATCGTCCTTGACGATATGCACCTCGTTGACGCCCGGCACGTCCCGATGATCCACCGTAAAATACCCTTCCGGCAGAGGCGGCGTTTTGATGTCCAGTATCCTTGCACGCGCGTACGGGGAGCGCACGAGCTTTCCGTGCAGCATATCCTTATGCGGGAAATCGCCCACATACTTGGCGCTGCCGTTTGTCTTGATTTGGTGATCCTTTTTGACAACGGATCGGCTGATCTCCTTCATGTCCGGCATCCCTCCTTTAATATCCAAACGTTTTATATCCCATTATTTCGCTGCGCCCGTTTCCGGCAAGCCTTCCATGTAGCGCGAGAGCTCACGGAAACCGTCCATATCGTCGGCGTCAAGCAGACATCCCTTATCCGAAACCGACACTTCGGCGACACGGTTTCCGTATCCGCGCCATATCCCGCGCAGCCCGTCCTCCCCCTCATAAGAGAGGATGCCGCTTATGGATGACGCGCGGATCAGCGGCGGATGCTTCCTGCGGCCGTCAACGGCGGGTATGGCGACAGGCGCGTCCGTCTCAGCCAAAGCCGAAGCCAGCGCACGCATCGTGCTTTCCGCCACAGCCGGCATATCGCCAGGCAGCAGGAAAAACGCGTCGCACGGTGCAAGCACGGATAACCCCGCTTTGACCGAAGCCAGCATATCCGTCGTTTCATAGGCCGGGTTGAGCGCAAAACGCACGCTCTCCGCCGAATACCTTTCGCTTAAGAGCCGGTGGACTTCCGGCGCGCGGAAGCCCAGCACAACCGTCACGCTTTCCGCGCCGCCGCGGAACAGGCTCTCCACACTGTGCTCAATCAGCGTTTTGCCTCCGATACGCATCAGCGGCTTAAACGCCCCCATTCTGCTTGAAAGGCCCGCCGCGAGAACCAGCCCGCCTGTCATCATCGTTTCTCTTTCCTGTAATACGTGTCCTTAAGCGGCAGCGATGTGCGGAACCTGCCGTCGTATCTGTAATAAGCATGCGAACAGGCCGGAGACGTGGGTATCAGGCACAGCTCGCCCACGCCCTTCGCGCCGTACGCATACGGCAGCTTTTCTCCCGCCGCCTGCACGAGCCGCACCTCTATCTCAGGCACATCCGTGGCCCGCATCAGGCCCAGCGTGCCGAACCTGACCTTCGGATAACCGTTTTCGATCGGATAATCCTCCGTCAGAGCAAATCCCAGCCCCATCACAATGCCGCCTTCTATCTGCCCCTCAACGCTTTGAATGTTGACGGGCGTGCCCACGTCATACGCCGCAACGACTTTTTCGACGCGCCCGTTGTCGTCTAGCACGACCACCTGCGCGGCGTAACTGTAGCTGATATGGCTCACGGGGTTTTTCTTCGGCGTGCCCATCGGATCGGTGATCGGCACGTATTCGCCGTAAAACTCGCGCCCCTCAAGGCTCTGCAAAGTCTCGCCGTTTTGCAGCGCGTCCCTGAGCTTTTCGGCGGCACGCCGCGTCGCCTCTCCGGTCATCACCGTCTGGCGCGAGGCCGTGCTCGTTCCGCTGTCCGGCGTGCGCACCGTATCGGGCCGTTCCTGATCGATCAGACGCGGATCAAGGCCGGTCGTCTCGCATACCATCTGTGTGCATACCGCCGCGATGCCCTGCCCCATGCAGGCGGCGCTCGTGCGGATCTTTACCCTGCCGTTTTCAACGGAGAGAATGCAGCGCCCGGCGTCGCGTATGCCGATTCCTTTGCCGCTATTTTTAAAGCCGCACGCGATTCCGGCATAAGGATGCGCCTCAAACACGTCCCTGACCGCCTCAAGGCATTCCGCCATGGCGCAGTTTTCGTCCGCGATCTGGCCGTTCGGAAGCTCCTGCCCCGGGCGGATGGCGTTTTTATATCGGATTTCCCACGGCGATATGCCGGCCATTTCAGCCAGCAGATTGAGGTTGTTTTCCGTCGCGAAACAGCTTTGCGTCACGCCGAAGCCGCGGTATGCGCCCGCGACGACGTTGTTTGTATAAACGCTCATGCCGAGTATGTCGATGTTCTGGTAATTGTACGGACCGGCCGCGTGTGTGCAGGCGCGCTGCAGCACAGGCCCGCCGAGGCTCGCGTAAGCGCCCGTATCCGCAATCAGCACCGCCTTCATCGCAGTGAGATTGCCCTCCTCGTCGCACGCGGTGGTAAATTCCATATGCATTGCGTGGCGCTTGGTATGGTATAAAAGGCTGTCCTGACGGCTGAACTTCACCTTGACCGGCGCTTTTACATACCACGCCATCAGCGCCGCATGATGCTGCACGCTCATGTCCTCTTTGCCGCCGAAACCGCCGCCCACCAGCTTGCTCTGGCAATGCACCTTTTCCTCCGGTATCCTGAGCATCGCCGCGATTTCCCGCTTCTCGTCGTATACGCTCTGCGCACCGCTGTATACAAGGATGCCGTCCTCACCCTCCGGCATGGCGATAGCACATTCCGGCTCCATAAACGCGTGGTCGTTGAAGGGCGTATAGTATTTTTTTGTGACGACGTATTTGGAACGGCGGATGGCCTCATCCGCATCGCCGCGTTTCAATGTTTCCCTGCGCAGGATATTGCCGCCTTCATGAATGAGCGGCGCGTCGGCCTTCAGCGCGTCGGTCGGCGACGTGACGGGTTCAAGCTCGGTATAGTCCACGTCAATCAGCGAGAGCACCTCGTCCAGCGCCTCTTCCGTTTTTGTACACACCAGCGCGATGGCGTCGCCGATATAGCGCGTGATGTCGCCCTCTGCAATCATCACGTCCCAATCCGGTATGATATGGCCGGTCTTGTTGAACGGCACATCCTTTGCCGTCAGTATTTTCACGCATTCGGGATGCCGCTGCGCGCGGCTTAAGTCGATCTTGTTCACGCGCGCACGCGGATATTTCGAACGAAGCGCCTTGGCATAAAGCATGCCGGGCAGTACAATATCATCCACATACTCGCCGGTTCCGAGCACCTTTTCTTTCACATCGGGGCGGATGAAGCGGCGGTTCACGCCGGTTTGGCTCTCCGCTTCCGGAACAGGCCGGTTTTCCCTGAAAAAGTCCGCCGCCATGAGAATGGCATCTTCGATTTTTTTATATCCGGTACAGCGGCAGATATTGCCGCGCATGGCCGCTTTGACCTCCGCGCGGGTCGGGGAAAGGTTCTGATCCAGCAGCGCCTTGGCGCATATCACCATGCCGGGAATACAAAAGCCGCACTGGACGGCCCCCGCCTCGCCGAAGCAATAGACGTAAACGTCTTTTTCCCTTTCCGACAGCCCTTCAACGGTCAGTATTGATTTTCCCTGAAACTTTGAGAGCATCTGGTTGCAGGCTTTCACCTTTTTGCCGTCCACCAGTATGGTGCATGCGCCGCAGACCCCCTCGCCGCAGCCGTCCTTTGCCGCGGTCAGCCGAAGATCCTCGCGCAGGAAAGCCAGCAGCTTCTTATCCTTTTCCGCCCTTACCGGCCTGCCGTTTACCGTCAGTTCTATCAAGGCAGCCCCCTCCTTATTTGCACGTCTTTTTTGGCGTATAATCCGCGCTGATTATATTATAAATACCCAAACAAACCGTGCCAAATACTTTATCGGAGGAACTTGCAGGCTTTGGATGTGTGATTTGCCGAAACGGTTTTCCCCGTACTTACGGCTTGAGTCCGCTGTTTTCACGCAGAATGCTGTTGAAAAGCCTCCCGCTGAAATCCTGTACTTCTTCTTCGTATTGCTGGAAAGCCTTGAGGAACCTCAAGCCTTCGGGTGTCAGATCGCTGCCGCTTCCCATGCGGCCGCCCTTGCGCCTTGCGATCAGCGCATAGCCCAGCGCATCCTCCAGCTTGTTCAGCGTGTTCCACGCATTGCTGACCGACATCGCCATCATATCGCTGGCCGTACGCACCGAATGCGTTTCCCCGACCAGCAGAAGGAGAAGCTTGGCCCGCGCGTTCATCAGCTCTTCTTCCCCCTCAAGGCCAAGACGCATATTCGGGTGTATGAACTTGTCCTTGTTTTCTTTGAGATGCTGCTTCAGCGCGTCGGTCTGATGCACGTTCAGAAGGATCCCCTCGTCCGGCACCTCAACCCGGCGCCTTATGTTTTCCTTTTCCGAAAGCGCGCCCCGCAGCCCCCCGTTTCCGCGGTAGGACAAGATATCGGGAATGATACGGTTGGCAAGCACGATGGGATGCCCGCCTTTGCCACAATAGCAGGGCGTGACGATATCGCCCTGCACCTCAAGCAGCGCCCGCAGCGTTTCCGGCGCAAACAGCGGAACATTGACAGGCGCAAACACAACGCGCTCGCTGATGTTTTTCAAAAAATCCAGTCCCATGCGCACAGAGTCAAAAAGCTCCGGATCCTCGTATTCTTCATTGTATAAAAATACCACGCCGCGCCCCGCCAGGCTGTATTTCACCTCGTCGGCCTGAACTCCCGTCACAACCACAATCGGAAACACGCCCGCCTGCTGAAATGTCAGCACAATCCGCTGCACAACAGAAATGCTGCCCAGCTTGAGCGTGGGGCAAGTGGCTTTTTGGCTCGCGGCCGCCACAAGGCCGCTCGTTTTGCTGATTGGCATGGTTCTCCCTGTCGCTGCATTTCCCAACGGTTTTGGGTTATGCCTATTTTCAGCTATAGAATAGCATATATGAAAAAACCGCTCAATGAATATATGCATCCAGCGTCATGCGTTCTCGGCAAAACGGATTGGCTGTCTCACCGGTCTGCGGACAAATCCGATGCGGCGGCCGCAGAAAAACATCGGAAACCTCAGCCGCCCAAAACACGTCGGCCGAAGACAGCATCCGCAGCGTCTTTTGACTTTCCGGCGTTCTTCAATGCACGGACGCTCAGCCGCCGGCCCATCGCAATGCGCCCTTGGCTCGTCGTCCGGACAGCGCGGCGCGATTTTCGGTTTTCCGCAGACGATTCCCGCCGGAGTTGCCGCCGCCCGGGCGGATATGGTCAGCGGAAATTTCAGGCATACCATCTGGCTGACCATATAGGTACAGCCGCAAGGCCCGGCCCCGCATTTTTCGAGCCATGGCTTCCCCACGCAGCATGCCTGCACATCGCCGGTATCTGCTTCCGGCTCAACGGTTACTCGGGCTTCAACACACACATCTTGTCTGACGATCGACGAACATTCCATAGCCGTGCACCCAGTTTTGGTATTTGTGATAGTATACGCGTAAACGTCGCGTTTCGTGCACTTCCCATATGCGCAAAGTGCCGTCGGCCATATCATAGCGGAGCCGGCGTATCGAAGAACCGTTTTTCGAGGGGAAGCTCCGCCTTCAGACTGCCGAGGGAAACGCCTTTTAATGGCATTTCCCTCATGTTGCATTCGGCTTCTCATCTTCAATAAAAGAAGCGGAAATGCGCCCCCTTCGGCGCAAACAGGCAGCCCGCGCAAAGGTTTTCTTGGCATCCGGCCCCGCCGTATGAAAACGCGCTAACCGGTGCAATGGCCTGGGCATCCGTCGGCATCGCCCTCGTTGAAAGTCTCAAGCGGATCCTGAATCGTCCCCGCGCCCGCCATTCCTCCCGCAGACGAGTCCGCAAGG
>JAJUJH010000017.1 GCA_029265435.1 Clostridiales bacterium | reverse complement strand
CGCCGTGTGGCCTCGGCGACGGTTTGCTCAATCTGCTGCTGAGTGCAAACAGCCTTATCTCCGAAGCAAGCCACAAGCACATGCCCGTTATCTTTAACGTATCCGAGAGCGTCGGCCGCCTCAACTACCGTTTTAAGCGCATCCTCAAATGTCAAATGAGTCAGAGTAATTTTGGACAGCAATGCCTTGGCGTCGTCATTTTCTGCCGTTACATCGAGCACCATGCCTGTTTCGTCAACCCGCATGCTGATGCTTGGGTTGATGTCAATTGTATAATAGCTGGCCCCTTCTGCAGTAATGGGCAGCATCACAAGAAATAATAATGCAAAGATCATCGCAGTTGCCGGAATCGCCCACGGCAGTTTTATTACCTGTTTGCGGCTTTGCGTCTTACGAAATTCTATGACGGCATTTTGCCGCGTTTCTTTGCGCAGCTTGTCATTCGGGCCCTGAATTTCAAACTTCACTTCTTTCAGCGCTTTTTCCATATCAAACATCGGCATCTATCCCCATTTCCCGGCGCAATTTTTCTTTGGCGCTGTTTATGCGCGATTTGACTGTTCCGATGGGCAGCCTCATAATGCGGGCCGTCTCCTCATAATCAAGCCCCTCAAAATAATGCAGTACTATTGGCAGCCGGTGCTTGTCCGGCAATGCGTTTACCAGCCGTTTCAAGTTTTCGGACTCCACATGTTTCAGCGCCTCACTCTCGGCTGAATGATGGTCTGTTGCTGATTCCACCAGATATCTTTTATCTTCATCGGACATCAACGGGTCAAATAAACCCCGCTCGCGTTTGCTTCTTCTATATAAATCTCTGTATGTGTTAAGACATACCGTATAAAGCCAATTTTTAAAAGACTTTGAGCAAGTCTGCCGCTTCTGAATCACTTTCAGCCATGTCTGCTGGTACAATTCCTCCGCTTCGGCATAACTCTTTGCAAGCTTGAGGCAAAATCCAAACAAACCGTCTTCATAGCGGCTGATCAGCAGATCGACATATGCAAAATCATCTTTTGAAAAGGCTTCATGAAACAGCTGTTCGTCTGTCAAAACCCTAACCCCTTTCACTTAATATTGACGTTTGTCCGGAATTTTTGTTCATTTTATTCGGAAAATTCTTTTATACAATATCATAAAACGAAGCTTCGTGCCGTCGAAGCTTCAAAGTCATTAAAGAGACTTCAGTATTTGGTTCTCCCTTCAAGCCTCCGCTTTAGGATACCATACTCTTAATAAATGCTTAATTGTTGAAATCAGGCGAACGATTTTTGCTTATTTATAACGGCTGGACCGCATGATCCTTTCGGGAGCCTAGTGTTCGGATACCCCGCCAACGGCTTTGGCAGGGGATCTCCGAATTGCCAATGCAAAGCGCTATGCATTCAGACATTGCTGCGATCGGCCGACTGTTTTTTTGTCGTCCTGCTGTTGCTCTGCGCGTCTGCGGCAATAGACGTCTGTCCTTTGCTTTTTATTTTTCTTGCCCTTTTGGTATCGGGCTGACTGTCTTTTGGCATATTCTCGCCTCCTTTCTCATATATTCTGTGAATGTCGGCGTTTAATAATACGCTCATTTTGCCTTTCATATATAGCGGATTTCGCGTATAATGAAACCGGTAAAAACAATATACTGTGATATGTTTTCGGCTCCGCAGATTATGGTTGAAGGAGGTCTTTCAAATACCAAAAGCAATCATTTATTACTTTACTGGCACTTATCACACTAAGGAAACCGCCAGAATGATAAAGCGTTATCTTGAGCGGAATCACATCAAGACGCGGCTGTACGAGGTTCGTTATCCTTTTGAAAACATTCCCTCGCCGGATGAATACGATTATGCGGGGTTTGGGTTTCCCGTTCACGCGTTCAACGCTCCGCTTATGTTTCTCCGTTTTTTACGCGTGCTGCCAAAAACAACACACAACAAGGCGTTTGTTTTTAAAACCTCTGGCGAGCCCGCCAGGCTCAATGCCGAGGCCTCTTGCTCAGTATGCCGTATTCTCATAAAAAAAGGCTTCGACGTCGTACTCGACGCACATATGCTGATGCCTTACAATATCCTGTTCCGGTATCCCGACGGTCTTGCCAAACAAATGGCGCTGTATACCGATGCATTGAGCGAGCTTCTGGTAACGCGTTTGTTAAACGGCGAACGCGACGCGTTCCGTTTCAACAGGCTGCGGCGGCTCATTTCGCTGATCATGCGCATCGAATGGTTCGGCGCCTGGCTCAACGGCCGTTTATATACGGTCAATTCTCAAAAATGCAGCCGATGCCTTCTCTGCGTAAAATCCTGCCCGAGCGCCAATATCACTTATGACGGGCGTTTTCATTTCGGCGGTCGATGCGCCATGTGCATGCGCTGCGTGATGTATTGCCCCAAAGACGCGATCCATTTCGGCATACTGCGCCCGCTGCGCGTCAACGGCGGCTACAATCTTGACAAACTGCTTTCCGACCCGAATGTATCTGCCGATTTTGTGAATGATAAAACGAGAGGTTATTTCAAGTCTTTCCGCGGCTTTTTCCGGCGTGCAGACAATACACTGGCCGCTTATGGCCTGAGTGTAAAAGGCTGCGCGCCTCAGCCGGTGTCCGACGCACCCGAGCTTTACGTGTTTGAAGCCTGCGAAGAATCCATGCATTCACAGCGGCAATTCCTTGAAGAAGAAGATAACAGCTTCATTTGAATCTTTTCTCTGACGAAAAGAAAAAAAGCTCCGAAATCGGGGCTTTTTAATGGCTCCCCAGGTTGGGTTTGAACCAACGACCCTCCGGTTAACAGCCGGATGCTCTACCGCTGAGCTACTGAGGAACGGCTAACGATTTATTATTATATATAAAGCGGTCGAATTGTCAATAGTGCATATTACGATATTTCGTCAAATGAATCGCAACTCCAAATAGATATTATTTCCATGCCGTCCATGCTTTTAAACGCTGTTAAACATGCTATGCTTAGTTTCATAAAAAAATCATAACAAGAAAGGCGGAATGATGACATCCGCGCTTTTTCATCACACAAGCTGTTTGGCCCATTTGTACTTTTTAACCCTGAATAAGCTGACGCCCACTTTGACGACCTCCTCAAGGCATGTCATTAATATGACCGTAATAAAAGGCAGATGAAGCATCATACCCGCAAGCACTGTCAGCGGAACGCCAAAAAACCATAGCATGCCGATATCAATCGCAGCCGCGCCGAACGTGTCTCCGCCCGCCCTTAGAATACCGTCCATATTTGTATAGTTGATGCCCCGCGCCCATATAATCAGCGAACCGAGCAGGAGCGATTCACGCGCGTAGCCGATTGCTTCAGGCGTCAGGTTGGGGTATGGAAGCAGCATCAGATCTCTCAGCAGTATAAAAATCGGGCAAATCGCCAA
This sequence comes from Clostridiales bacterium, assembly GCA_029265435.1. Classification (GTDB taxonomy): domain Bacteria; phylum Bacillota; class Clostridia; order Christensenellales; family SZUA-584; genus SZUA-584. Next base: position 22,750 of record JAJUJH010000017.1, on the reverse strand, counting down.
AGACGACAGGAATACCATGCGGATCAGCCGCCAGGCGTAATTTTTCGCCCGCTCGATTTCCGCCGCTCCGAGTTCATGGCCGATGAGTATGCCGCCCGCATTGCCGAGAGCCATGAAAAGAACGTCCATAAACCGCACAAGCGTTCCGTATACGTTGTACGCGGCCGTCGCCGCCACGCCCAGCGCCGCAAAAGAAATGCTGTATACGGTAACACCGCCTGCCCAAAGCTGGTCTTTGGCGGCAAGCGGGAGCGCCGTTTTGAGATATCGTTTGACCATTTCTCTGCCCGGCCACACGATATCCCGCCGCCGCGCGGTAATCGGGCTGTCTGAACGGCGCGCAAAAAAGACAAGCATCAGAAATTCTATCACACCTCCCGCAACCGTCGATATAGCCGCCGCCGGCACACCGAGCTTTGGCAGACCAAAGCTGCCACCAACAAACAGACCGTCGAAAACGATATTGAATACCGCTCCCGTTATTGAAGCGATCATGGGTTTCTTCGTCATGCCCATTGACCGCATCGTACCGGCTAAAACGGACAATGCCGACCAGATCGGAAAGATAAAACTGACAATCCTCAGGTATTCCGCTCCAATTCTGCGGACATTATCGTCAATGGTCAGCACGCTCATTACTTCGCCGCTGAAAAAAAACGACAGCACAAAAAAGATGATTGCAAGAAGCATCGAGAACATCAAACCTGCAGTAAAAGATTTTCGTATGCCTGTTTGGTCCTTGTTTTTTCCCCAATACTGAGCCACAAAAATCGAACCGGCGCTGGACAGGGCAAAGAAACCGCACCACAGAAGCATGATGATATTACCCGCCTGTCCGACTGCGCCAAGGTATTCATCGCCCAAGGCGCCCACAAATACCGTATCGAATATGAACAGCGACGACATCAGAAACTGTTCCAGCATCATTGGCAGCGCGAGATGAAACAGCTTTTCGGAAAAAATTCTGTTTTTGGGCATAAACATCACTTTTTTAATTGATATCAACATATAAAATCTTTTGCAAATCCTTTCATTGATGGTTGGCCCCCAAAGGCATGAAAAAACCCTGAAGGCGTTTCGCCTCCAGGGTATCGCAGTCAAACATGGACGCTGTCGCGTCACATCAAGACGTCAGGAGAGAGGCGAAAGGCGACATTAACGCTATGGCATACCGATGCCGCGTAAAAAATGCAAGCTGCAGCAACCATGTTTTTCAAACCTCTCACCTCCTTGAATTCATCTTTGCATATCATACAGTCTGTCCCGCTTGATGTCAAGCAATATATTCCTCTGAAAATCCGCCGGTATAAGACGCTTTCAGGCTTCGCGGATGCCGGTCAAATCCTTGACAACCTCTCCCGCAAGTATCAGCCCGGCCACAGGCGGGACAAACGATACGCTGCCGGGTATTTGACGGGGCACAATGCGCTTTCTCATCATATCCGGCGGACAACCGTATTCGATATGGCAGCTCAGTGACGCGTTATCGTGCGGTTTAATCGGTTCTTCTTTAGAATAAACGACTTTGAGCGAATCGATGCCGCGTGCTCTGAGTTCACGGCGCATCACCTTTGCAAGCGGACATACCGATGTCTCATAGATATCCGCCACTTCAAACCGTGTCGGATCAAGCTTGTTGCCTGCCCCCATACAGCTGATCACAGGCACACCCGCCGCCTTTGCCCTTTCAATCAGCGTAAGCTTCGACGATACGGTATCTATCGCATCCACGATATACGAATATCCCGATAAATCATATTCGCCGGCGTTGCGTGCGGTATAAAAACATTGCTGTGTTTCCACCCGGCATTCCGGATTGATTGACAGTATCCGCTCCTTTGCCGCCTCGACCTTAACGCGCCCGACCGTATCGCGCGTGGCAAATAATTGACGGTTGATATTAGAGAGACAAACCTTATCGTCGTCAAACAACGCCAAAACCCCCACCCCGCTGCGCGCGAGCGCTTCCACCGCATATGACCCGACGCCGCCGATACCGAAGACCGCCACCGCCGCGTTCTTGAGTTTATTCATCGCATCCGGCCCAAGCAGAAGCTCGGTTCGAGAAAATGCGTCATGATCCGTCATGGGCATACCGCCACCGCTTCAATTTCAACAAGTGCGCCGTTGGGCAGCCGCGATATCTCAACGCAAGATCTCGCGGGATACGGCTCATCAAAATACCGAGCGTATATCCTGTTGACAGTAGCGAAATCGTTCATGTTTTTTATAAAAACAGTCGTCTTCACAACATCTTTGAGCCCCGAGCCCGCCGCAATTAAAACGGCGCTTAAGTTATCAAGAACGCGTGCCGTTTGCGCTTCAATGTCTGTCGCCTCAATCTCACCCGTCTCGGGATTAATGGGAATCTGTCCCGACGTAAACAAAAAATTGTTGATTTTTACGGCCTGAGCATAAGGTCCGACAGCAGCGGGCGCCTTTTCCGTTTGGATGGTCTGCCTGTTCATTTTACTCACCTCACCGTTACTATAGCGCAATCCTTCTTCCGATGCAACGGCAGGCGGGCTCCTGACAGCATCTGCCTTTTGCAAAATAATATTACAGTATAATATATTTGCACATCCGCACCATTATATACCATTACTCGCAATAATTCGGCATAAAATTCAAAAAATTATTTTGCTTTCTCACTTGGTTTGTAGTATAATTCAATAAGCTTTATTGAAATTTGTCTGTTTCACTCATCCTTGATTTACACGGTGCTTTTATGAACAATATCCGTTCCCACAAAATACTCTTTTTTTACACCTTTATCATACTGCTCGGTATTATGTTCAACCTGCTGTCGTTTTTTTGGTTCGATACATTTCATCCGAATGGATTGAAGATTGACGCCAATAGCTTTCAAAACGGCGAACAGACTCTCTCATATCGTCTATTAGACCATAGCGACCAGCAGCGTATGGCCTTTGCCGCACATGTCTCAAAGCAGGCTTTATCCTTTACGGACGGGAATTACGCCGTTATTTTCTTTCAGCTTAACGGGCAGGCATACAGCGTTTATTTCAACGGCGTATATCTTGGAACGGTTGGAGATATGGAAAACGGCAACAGCAATATATGGAATTCAGTCGATTATTTTTATTTTGACAAGAACCTCGTTCAAAATGACAATGTGCTGAGCATTCAGATTTTCAGCCTTTACGACAGAGGCTTTTCTTTTATGCCGGCATATGTTGTACCATCCGCCGACGTCAGCGCTCATTTCTGTTTGGCCAAATTTTACACCGAGTCAAGTATTTTTCTTGCAATCGGCTTTTGTATTTTTACAGGAATCATCGTATTTAAGTTGTTTCTATCTTCTATGCCCAAAAACCATGCGTTTTGCTATTTTGCGCTTGCGATACTGCTGCTCGGCGGATATCTGTTTGATTACACCAAGTCCACCTCACTGCCGATGGATTATCTGACATACAAAAAGCTCATGTTCGGCTGCCTGTATGCGGCCATGTCTTTTGCGTCGCTGGGTATGTACAGGTTTTTTCACCGGAAATCACATCTGGTCCTATCCGCTATAACGATCGCCGGTTATCTGCCGATTGCGCTTTTTGTCAACGACATCATCGTGTTTAAAGCCTGTTACGATTATTATAATCTGATCATTATCGCCAACCTCTTGAATTGGATCATCACCACAGTCAAGTATTTTAAAATCAATGATGAGGCCAAGATGTTTTTTTTAGGCAATGTATGCCTTCTTATCTGCGCGGCTATCGATGTGTATATGACGGTCACAGGACGGCTGTTCAGCCTCACTACACCGTTTACCTATGCATTCATTTTCTCAATGACGTCCGTCATTTTGTTCTTCAGCGAGTTTGCCAATAAAGACACACAGTTGAAGCTTGTCAACGATGCCCATCATGAAAGCTACATGGCTTCAATCACTGACGGCATGACGGGACTTTATAACCATCGCTATTTGCTTGATGTGCTCTGCCAGACATCGCCGCCTTATTCTGCGGCAATGCTGGATATCGATAATTTCAAGAGTATCAACGACACATACGGACACCGTTTCGGCGATGCCGTTATTCAGCATGTGGCGCAGAGCCTGACTTCCGGAGTCAGGAGCACCGACATGGTATTCCGGTATGGCGGGGATGAGTTCTTCATCATCTTTCCAGAATGCAGCGCTTTCAACGCACGCGAAGTCATCGGCAAAATCCAGACGAAAATCAAAGAAAACAAGTTGTTTATTGACGGGAACCCTGTACCCGTTACTTTGTCATGCGGCATCTGTGATGTATCCGACGCTTGCGATACTGCCAATGTCTTCGACCATGTCGACGGTCCGCTCTATCAGTCAAAAAACAGCGGCAGAGACAAAATCACAATATTTCATGCGACAGACTGAAATATACCCAACCTTCCCTTACATACTTTAATTATCTTCTCTTGGTCTTGGGATTTTGAATCTGCTCCATCATGTTTCTGAACGGATGTTTTGCACAATTTAGCAAAACGCTCGCCACGTTATTATAGCGGCTTCGTATAATCGCTCCATGATGTATTGCCAAAACGGTTAATTGAGAGCCGCATTCTCGATTTATGCATATTTATGCATGAGGAATCGAATAGCAACGCGTAAAAGGCCAATCGCATCCATTGGATTAAGCGCCGACAACTATTATTTCACGTCCTCCGCCGGTCAAGCATCGGCCGCCGGATGGCGTGACGATATACGTATCTTCCACGCCCACCATGCCAACGCCGGGTATTCCTTTTTTGGGCTCCAGCGCCAGCGTCATGTTTTCGGCAAGCGCATCGGAACAACCTTGAGAAATAACCGGCCACTCATCCACGTGAAGACCGATCCCATGGCCTAAGAACCTTGCCTGTCTTTTTTCATAGCCCATGAAATTTTGAATAAAGTTCTTATCAAGCCCGTCGAAAACAGCATTGTAAATATCCGTAGCAATGACGCCGGGCTTCAGCAATGAAGCCAGCTCACTCTGTATCTCAATGCATTTTTTGTGCGCCGATACCGCCTCGTCCGAAGGAAAAACACCGAAGCTGTATACCTGTGTTTTATCGCTGTGATATCCGTTTATTCCAAAGCCGATATCCACAAACACGAGATCGCCCTTTTTGAGCCTTCGTTCACGGCTTCCGAGAAGCGGCACGGCGGGCGATATCCCGACTGCCCCGCCGGGACCGTCGAAGCTTGTGGGATAAAGCGAGTTTGTTCCGAACGCCACCTGGCCGACCACCATTTCCGTTTGGAACATTTGAAAACGTGAAATCCCTTGATGTCCGTGCGTAACCATACTGCTAAAGAGCCTGCCAGCCAGTTCGGCTTCGCTGATGCCTTCTTCGAGAAGGCTCGGCACAATTTTCTCCAAAAATGTCCTATGGGCTTCTCCCGACTTTTGCATCCAGTAAAGCTCATACTGTGATTTGACGGAACGAACGGTGAGCAGTGTTTTGTCAAGCGCGCTCACGGTTTTGATTTGGAAGCTCTTCGACAAGCGTTCAAAATGCGCCAGTGTCATGATTTCTTTTTCAACAAACGTATTACCAAGGGACTCGCCCGCCACAGCCGCCGCGTCACGGTAGCTGTTCATGGGATAGATATACCCGACTGGAGACTCATCCATTGCGCGTTCAAAGCTTCTCCGGACAAAATAATACGCTTGACCGTCGCTTTTTATAATCAGCAGGCCGTCTTGCATCGTCCCGGTGAAATAATACTGGCTGACCTTGCTTAAAATCACAGCCGTATCCCACGCTTCATGGGCGATGCTCATCGTACGGCAAAACCGTTCCAAACGCGCATCCAATTCTTCTTTTGTAAGCTCCATGATTTTCCCGTTTCCTCCAATACGATTTAAGACTTTAATTGTCTATTCCAATTGTAAAGGCCTGCATTTTCGCAGGCCTAAGCCTTACTTTAAAAATCCTTTGAGTATGGTGTCTTCCGCTTGCTGCACCGTTAACCCCAGAGATTGCAGTTTGAGAAGCTGCTGTGATTCCAGACGGCCTATTGCCGCTTCGTGGATGAGCTGCGCGTCTTGATGACGGGCTGATATGCGCGGCGTCGAAATGACCACCGCATTATCCATAATGATGGCGTCGCATTGTATATGGCCGCGGCAGGCGTTTCTTCCGATAAGATCAAAAGCAAAATCCTGCTTGGAACTGCCTCTGGCGACCGAACGCGAAATGACCTGCGCGGAAGCGCCCGCCCCTTTCATATCGATAGAAATATTAGAAAAGGCTTCTTCGTTTCCGTCGGTCAGCAGCCTTTCCGTGACAACAAGCTTCGCACGGTCCGCCAGCGTCACTTCGGTATCGCGTTTTGTGCTGTCTACCCCTCTGATCTGCACAAGCTCCAATTCAACCGTGGCGTCATCCTCAACGTACAGAATGGTTTTCGGGTTGAGAATTTTACCGCCCGTTCCATTGCCCTCGCCGTAATGTTTTTCAACATAGCGTATGCGAGCACCTCGGCGTACATAAAACTCATGAATACCGTCGTGCTGCGATTTATCCTTGCCGCTGTTGTGAATGCCGCATCCCGCAACGATCATCACGTCAGCCCCTTCGCCGATCTCAAACGTATTGTAAACAAGATCGTTCAGTCCCGAGCTGGTGACGATAACGGGGATATGCACGCTCTCGTTTTTGGTACCTGGTTTCACAGTAACGTTTATTCCCGGCTTATCGGTCTTGCTCGCGATGTCAATATTCACCGAAGTGGCGCGCCCCGCCGCTTCGCCGTTCTTTCTGATATTGTACGCACCCTGCGGAACGTCATGTAACCCGGCGATCTGTTCCAGAAGCAATTTATCGATCGCACTCAGCATTTCCCACACCCACCTTTCCGCAATTGGCGCTGCACTCGCAGCCGTCCACTATTCCGCGTCCCATGATGACGTCTTTCGATACCTGCCGGTGCAGCCTTCCGCCCGACATCAGCAGGATTTCATCGGCCAGATCAAGAATCCGCTCCTGATGAGAGATGATGACGATGGTGGTGTTGAAGCGTTCGTGCATGGCATTGAATGTTTCGGCCAGCTTCTGAAAGCTCCAAAGGTCAATGCCCGCCTCCGGTTCGTCGAAAACAGCTACTTTCAGGTTCCGCGCAAGCACCGACGCAATTTCGATGCGTTTGATCTCTCCGCCGGAAAGCGTACCGTCCACATCGCGTTCAAGATAATCTTTGGAGCAAAGCCCCACGCTGTAAAGCAAATCGCAAACGCTTTTGGATTCTGCACCCGCCAGTTCAATAAGCTCCCTGACTTTTATGCCCTTGAAACGCGGCGGATGCTGGAAAGCATAGCCGATGCCAAGCTTTGCCCGTTCCGTAATGCCCATCGTCGTGATATCCTGTCCGTCAAGCAATATTGAACCTGAATCCGGCGATTGTATCCCCATTATCACACGCGCCAGAGAAGATTTGCCGCTGCCGTTAGGCCCGGTGATGACATAGATTTTTTTGTCTTCCATTAAGAGGCTGACGCCGTCAAGTATCTGTGCGCCGCCTGCGGAAAGACGAATATCGTTTAATTTCAGCATATATGCCTCGCTTGCTTTTTCTTTGAACGATTATAATACAGAACAATGGATTAAGGCAAGTTATCAGTTCCTTCCGATATTTGCTTTAAGGAAAAATATGCGTTATGATAAAGACGGATTCTTTCATTAAATGATAAATTATTTTTTAAAGGAAGGAGTTTATAATAAAGGATAACCCGCTATTATTCCATAATTATTTTATTGCAATCCTTTATTAGTATTCGGAAAAAATGAAAATCGCATTAGTCATGGACCAGTTCGACAGCCTGAACAATGGGACATCGGTGTCGGCCGCTCGTTTTGCCGCGCATTTGCGCGCAAGGGGCCACGAAGTGCGCATAATATCAACCGGTATGCAAGCGGAGTATAAATACGTGGTCCCCATAAAAAAGAGCCCGTTCAACCCCATTTTCCGTATGCATGGAATGGTTTTTGGAAAAGCCGATAAAAGGGTCATAGAAGAAGCGCTAAAAGATGCGGATATCGTTCATTTGTATCTTCCTTTCAAGCTTTGCCGGAAGACCCGCAAAATTGCAGAAAAGCTGGGCGTTCCTTATATCGCGGCGTTTCATTGTCAGCCTGAGAATATTTCGTACAACATCGGCTTCAAGCACCGCTTTTTGCCGTTTATTCTTTATCATGCATTCCGTCTGCGTTTCTATCGATATGTCCGGGATATCCACTGCCCGTCTCGTTTCATTGCGCAGCAATTATACAAACACGGATACGGCGCAAAGCTTCATGTCATTTCAAACGGCGTGGACGAAGCATTTGCGCCGATGGATATCGAAAAGCCTGACGAATGGCGCGATAAATTTGTGATCCTCATGGTAGGGCGGCTGGCCGCCGAAAAACGGCAGGATCTTATTATTAAAGCCGCAATGAAATCGAAATATGCGGATAAGATTCAGCTCGTCTTTCTCGGCAAAGGCCCCAAACAGAGAAAGTATGAGCGTCTGGCGCGCCGTCTTCCCCATAAGCCCGTATTCAAATATGTAAGTCAGCAGGAAATCGTCAAAATATACAACCAGTGCGATTTGTATGTGCATGCTGCGGAAGCGGAAATTGAAGCGATTGTCTGCATCGAAGCCATTGCGAGCGGGCTGGTACCCGTGATCGCTAATTCTCAAAAGAGCGCGGCGCCGCAGTTTGCGCTTGATGAAAGGAGTCTTTTTGAGAACAAAAGCGCCGATGATCTGGCAAGAAAAATCGATTACTGGATCGAGAATCCGGACGAGCGCGCCGCCATGCGCGAAAAATACCTGCGGGAAGCGAAGGAGTACGCAATCGAAAAATCAATCGATAAAATCGAAGACGTATACCGCAGCGTTATCGACATGCAAAAAGGCAAGCCTGCAAAAGAGAACGATTTGAACCGGCATGTCTTGCATATGCCGACCCCTTTCGTTTATCGGGTCGATAAAAATTACCGTTTTGTAAACCGGAATATTTTCTTTCGGTTTTTTTCAAATCTGCTGTTTTACCTCGTCGCTCTGCCGCTGCTCGATCTGGTTTCCAAGCTGTTTTTCGGGCTGCGCATCGAAGGAAAGAGAAACCTGCGCTATTTAAAAGGCGGCGCCATAACGGTGACGAATCATATCCATGTGCTTGATTCTCCGATGGTGGCCTGCTGCCTTTTCCCCCGCAAGCCTTTTTTCGCGACGCTGAAAAGCAATTTTGAAATACCTGTTATCCGTCATCTGGTGCGTCTGCTCGGCGGTGTGCCGATACCCGAATCGCCCAAAGCGCTGCACGCTTTTATGGAATCCATGCGCAAAGAGCTTGAAAAGGGGCGTGTGGTGCATTTTTATCCGGAAGCGTCGCTCTGGCCATGGCACGATGAACTTCGGCCCTTCAGAAACGGGGCTTTTCATCTTGCGGTCAAATCCGATGTGCCGGTGGTACCCATGGTGTTCACTTACCGTGATGCGGGAAAATTGCGCAGAAAGCTCCGCAAAAAGCCGCTGATCACCATGAAAGTCGGTCAGCCCGCTTATCCGCAACAAACCGGCTCCGAACGGGCGCGCGTGCTGGAAATGAGAAGCGCCGTCCGAAATACGATGGAAGCACTGCTGTCCGAGCACAAGAAAACGGCGTCTTAAAAGGCAAACGCCCATCAAAGCCCGGTTTCCGCATCGGCGCGTGTAAGCGGTTTTATGGCAGGACCTTCAATCACGTCTCCGGTCATTGAGAAACGCGAACCATGGCACGCGCAGTCAAACGAGCGCTCCTGCCGATTGTATTCGAGCGGACAGCCAAGATGCGTGCAATGTGCCTTAAAGGCGGATATATGCCCGTTTTCATCTTTATAGACAGCAAGCGCTTTCCCGTTCAGGCGAATGACGGCCCCCGTTCCCGGTTCGATATCGTCAAGACTGCCGTCAGGCATAGACGCATTGCCGGCAGTGAATTCATATGCGGCTTCGGCAGCCTGCTTGATGAAACCGCCGGCCGCAGACACTGGAGAAAAGCGTTTGGGGCTGAATACGGATTTGATTTCCTTATCAATCTGATTGCCGCCGATGATATCGTCGGCAATCATCAAAGCGGCGGCCGCGCTGTTTGTCATCCCCCATTTATCATAGCCCGCAGCGACATAGACCTGCGGGCCGTCGTCGTAAATGCCGCCGATATAAGGTATGTGATCGAGCGTCCTTCCGTCTTGAGCCGACCAGCCGTAAACGGCTTTCGCTCCCGAAAACGAGACATTTAAGAACGCTTCAAGCGGCTCATAGCCGGCATCCTTCCCGTCCTCTTTTCCGGTGCGGTGCCCGAAACCGCCGGCAAGCAGCCAAGGGATGCCGTCCAGCGTATGAGACCGCACGGAGCGCACCGGCTCGCCCGCATTGATAAACATGCCGTTTGGTCCCGGCTGCCTTATGGCCGCCAGATAAGAGCGTTGCTGATGCAGCCTCAAGAAAAACGTTCCCGGGAATTCCAGCATCGGATATCCGGTCGCCAGCACCACGGCGTTTGCCCTTGCCGAGCCTTTTTCAGAAACCACAGAGATGCTCCGTTCATCTCTTTCAATAGCCAAGGCTTTATTCTTTTCATGTATCGGGACGCCCATCGAGATTAATTTCGCCGCAAGCGCATAAAGATACTTGAGCGGATGGAACTGCGCCTGGTTTTTCAGCACCAACGCACACCGTATTTTATATGGCAGCGGCGTTTCAAAGACCATATGCGTTTCGATGCCGAGACGTTCGCAAGCCGCCGATTCCTTAGCCACATCCCGTTCTTCTTCGTCGTTCAGCGCATATAAATATGAATCCTGTGTTTCATAATCGCAAATGATTTTCATTTTTACTGCATATGATTTTATCAGATTGAACCCCAACATATTGGCGTTATGGTATACGGCCGCTTTGTCATCCGATAGCTTTGAAAGCCTGACGCCATGCTGAACCGTGATTTTGGCAGTGGTATGGCCGCTTGTGCCGCTGCCAACCTCGTTCGCTTCAAAAACGGCTGGCTTTATGCCCGATTCAGCGAGCAGCAGCGCCGTAGTGATGCCGGTAATTCCCGCTCCGACAACAATCACGTCATATACTTTGTCTATTGGCATTGCGGGGCATTGCGGCTTTTTTGCCGTATCGAACCAAAGCGGGCGTTTTTCCATACCATTCCTCAACGATGCTTTTGATTCTATTTTGCCGCAAATATCAATCAACCATGCATAAATCGCAGCTATTCGTTTAAAGCGGCCGTTATTCGCATCCAATCCTCGATACGCTTTTCAAATGGCACAGCGTGCGCCGGGCTGGTGGAGCCAAGCCGTGTAAAAATCCTGCCTTCAAAATCAAATCCGACATGGCGTGCAAAAATGGCATAAGCTTTCTGGCCGTTAAAAAATACATGCTTGATGGCGTCGTATTTTTGAAAAAAAGAGTGAAAATCATTTGCGTCCGCGTTTTTGATGCGGGCGTCCATGCTTGTTTCCCTGTCACAGCTTTTGATGACATCCCAAAGCGCAATTCGGTGACGCAGCAGCATTGCAAGACGAACCGCATAATCTTGTTCGTAAGGCTCGTTAAGCAGCGTACTGATTAGCCGCCAGAACGCATTTTGTGCGTGCCCGTAATACTGACGCTTTCTGAGCGATTCATTTCCCGGTATCGAACCGAGAATCAATACGCGGCAATTCGCATCAACAACAGGCTCAAAGCAATGAACCGTACTCATACGGGTCGCCTTTCAATCTGGCGCAGAATACGTTCTGCGATTTTTCTGCTCTCCTTGCCGTCTTCGTCGAACAGCTCGATACGGAAATGTTTGACGCCCATCAACAAGTAGTCCTGCGCGGAAGCTTTAATAACGCGGCTGTGGAATATCCGGCTTTTGCATGAATCGCTCCGTAAAATCGGAAAACGGTTCCCCTTTTCGTCTTTGAGATAAAACCGCGTTTTCCCGCACAAGTCGCATGCGGTTTTGCCAAGAGCACCCAAAAGCATACAATGGCGCATCCCCATCAGCTCATGCCTTGCCCGTAAGACCGCTTCTACGGGCGGCGCAAAGTGATTTTGCGCATCAAACGCCTCTATCATTTTTCGAGTCTGTCCGGCGTCCAGCTCGGGAGACAAAGCGATGCGCTTTACACCATGAGATAAGAACACCGTCAGCGTTTCGGCGTTGAGCGCGAATACAGAATGGTCGAGTACGATGTCGTTGCCGCGCGCGTACATTTGCAAGCCGCCGTGATCGGACACAAGCAAACGTTCACCATGAAAAGATTCGGGGTGTTCCGCAAGCCGGTCAGTTTTGAGCATGAGACTTGGGCAAGCCGATTTGTTCTGAAAATAAAGCCGTACGTCTTCCGTATAAATGTTTCCGGCAGCCATATCTTTGACGGCATCAAACTGTTCGGGAGTGCGTACGAGGATGTGAAGCCGTACCGAATCTGTGTCGTCATTACTGCGCAGTTTTGGAGGGGCTATATTGGCAGCTGCGATTTCGGGAACAAATGTGCGCATATGCGTGAGCGATTCAACTGCTTCCCGCCGCAACGCGTTGAGTGCGCTTTTGGGAATAAAGATGTTTTTATCAGCATTGATTGTGCAGCTGCTCAGCCGGTACGGCGTATCCCCCAGTTTCTCAATGCCGCGCATAAGATCGCAACGGCTTATGGGCGCGGAACGGCTTGGTTCAACGGGACATCCTTCGGCAATTGCCTTATGGCCGTCATCGTCGATGAGTTCCAGCCGCAGCGGTTTTCCGGATAGTGCCGTCAGCGTCCCTGATATGTCCACATAGCGCTTTCCGTCGTTTTGCAGAAGCTTCAAAAGCTTCGAATCGGTCGTTTTGACAACCGTATCGCCTATATGCGTTCCGGCTTTGGCGTCCAGCTCAACAATGTCTCCGGCTTTGGCGGATGCGGTCAGCAAGCCGTTCAGATAGATTTTGTTGCAGATGAACCCGTCGTCGCTTTGTTCAAATTTGATGCCGTCCCCCTGATTGAGAGGCGCTGACAGACGCAGCCGAATGCGGTCTTGCCCGATCGAAATAACCTTGCCGAGCATCGTGCCGCGGTGATTCGGACGGTCTTTGCTCATGAGCGCCTCGCCATTCACGTTAAAAAGATGCGATTTCGAATACCCCCTGTTGAAAAGGCATAATAAATTTCTTATATCTTCCGGATCGGGTTTAAGCGGTTTCCCGTCATGATAATCGCTTAACAGCTTTGCGTATATTTTCGTGGTCTGCCCGACATATTCGGGGGATTTCATGCGTCCTTCAATTTTGAAACAGCCGACGCCCGCATCAAGAAGCGCACCGATATCTTCAAAAAGCCCGATATCTTTTGGGCTGAGCAAATACTCGCCGTTGGTAAAATACTCCTTTCCGTTCTCATCAACAAGCCGGTAACGCATACGGCAGCCTTGAGCGCACACGCCCCGGTTTCCGCTGCGACCGTTTGTGAGCGCGCTGAAAAGGCATTGACCGGAATAACATATGCAAAGGGCGCCATGTATGAACACCTCTTTTTCTATGGGGCATTTGAGGCTCTTGATTTGGGCGATATCCATCTCACGCGCGAGCACAGCCCTTTTTGCGCCCAGACGATAAACGAATTCAAGCGCCGCATCGTTATGGTTGTGCATTTGAGTGCTCGCATGAATCTCCGTGTCCGGAAAACGACGTTTTACAGCGGCGATCATTCCAGCATCCTGCATGATGAGTGCATCAGCCCCGGCTTTCAATGCGGCTTCCGCATTGCTTAAAAACTCCTCCGTTTCGTCTTGGTAAACAAGCGTATTCATTGTAACGTAAACCTTAACGCCATATGTATGGGCATATGCAATGGCTTTTATAAGCTCGTCAAATGTGAAGTTCCCGGCAAATGCGCGGGCACCGAAGCTTTTAAGGCCCAGATAAACCGAGTCCGCACCGTTTTGTATGGCTTTTATCAAAGACGGCATATTTCCGGCCGGGGCGAGCAGTTCCGTTTTCATATAATCGGCTCCGTTTTTTAACAGTATAGCACAGGAACTCAACATATAAAAAGGCCGGTGTTTCAAATGCCGGTCTCAGAGTGATGATAAAGCTAAAAATATCATTTGTGGGCAAGGCGGGATTTGCCCGCGCCGCCCACACCTTGCGGTACCTTGCGGTTTTGCGCCGCTTCGAGCTTGCGAGGAACAAGCAAAACCGGATTACTGTCGGAAAACCGAAGATTTTTCGACAAGCTGAGGCCGGCGTTTCATATGCCGGTCTTTAAGCGTTATTCTTTTTCAAAATACTGATTTGAACCGGGTGTCGGCGGAAACGAATCGCCTTTATCCAGCGTTACGCCCCGGCGTATGACCTGGCCGTTTTCGTTGACAATACGATAATCACCGCTCTGCGGCGCCTTTTGTCCTGATTTAAACCTCTGCATGATACTCCACCTTTCGCGATTTTCTCTGACAGTATTTTTTGCCGGCGCAGCTCAAATTATGTGATTTTTCTGTTGTTATTTTTAAATTCGTGTGATAAAATTGGCTTTGCGTGACCCGGAGAGATGGCTGAGCTGGTCTAAGGCGCACGACTGGAAATCGTGTTTACGGGGAACCGTAACAAGGGTTCGAATCCCTTTCTCTCCGCCAAAAACGGCTGTTGCAAATTTTGGTAACAGCCGTTTTTTTTTGCTCTCATGGTCCCAATATGGGACGGGACTAAAACGGCTTATTTTAAGGGCGATTTTTTCGCATAAATATTCATAAAATTGCTTACAAAAATAACTTGATATATATTGCATTTACCGTTTTGTGCTGTATAATATATCCATTAATAGATGGCATATAATGGCATGTTATCCATATTGTTTGATACGTTCGGTATCATCGCAATAACAGCGATAGTTGCTGTCATAATTCCCAAGCCGTTACCGCAAACAGCATGGTTCATTGCCGCGCTGTTATGGGCTGGCATCTTTGTATTTTTTCCGAACATGGGTAATAACCTTAATTTCGGCGCTGTCGTACATAATGAAGCATATCGCCAACCGAAAGAAAAAAGGTTTGGAGAAAGATATATAAAAGAGCTGTCCCAATAAACGGACAGCTCCTCAGTTGGCAATAAGGCTCAAAAAATCATATGCAGGCAAGACGGTCTCTGCCCGCAATGGCATATCACCAAAATGCCGCGTCAGAAAAAAGAGGCGGCGGGTTATTCTCCCGCTCCGCAGCATTTCTTGTACTTTTTGCCGCTTCCGCACGGGCAGGGTGAATTTCTGCCGATTTTATCGGAAACCGCCTGCCTGTCAAGCCTCCACTTGTCCCTTATTTCTCTGCGGCGCTGTTCAGACAGTATGCCTTCCCATTCTGGCAGTGTATAAAGCCATTTTGCCTTGCATTCGAGCATGTTGTAAAATAGCTTCTCAAAATCGACTTCCAGTTTAATCTCCGATTCTTCACCGAGCTTTTCCAGCTCATATTCTTTGACAAGGCTCGAGTTGATTCCGTCCATAAAGCCCGCAAAAACCGCAGCCGGCATTTCAAACCCATCCGCAAGCTCTGAAAGCTTGCCGGAAAAAAAATCGCTCTTGCGCGCCAGTATCTTTTTATAAGCTTTTGTTTCCGTATCGAAATACTCTTTCCAGAACGCTTCGGTTTCCTGCGGCGTTCTCTGCATATCGGCCATGCCCTGCCATTGACTGTATAAGCTCATTCGCCTCTCCCCTGCATCTTTTCAAATGTCATTTTAATCTGTTTGATGAACGCTTCCGTGTTCACCTTTTCTTTATGCGAAAGCTCGCTCAAAAGGTATAGATCACCCGTCATCACGCCCTGCTCGATCGTTTTGATTGATGCATCTTCAAGGCGCTGCGCAAATTCCACAAGATCGGTATTGCCGTCTAGTTCGCCCCGCTTCTTGAGCGCGCCGGTCCATGCGAACAGCGTCGCCATGCAATTCGTAGACGTCTCCTTGCCTTCAAGATGTTTGTAGTAATGCCGCGTCACCGTGCCGTGCGCCGCTTCAAACTCATAATATCCCTGCGGCGATACAAGAACCGACGACATCATGGCAAGGCTGCCGTAAGCCGTGGCAACCATATCCGACATCACATCTCCGTCGTAATTCATGCAGGCCCATATAAAGCCGCCTTCGCTCCGGATCACGCGCGCCACCGCGTCGTCGATCAGCGTATAGAAATACTCGATTCCCGCCTCTTTAAACTTCTCCTCGAAGTCCGTCTTGTAGACGTCCGCGAATATGTCCTTAAAACGATGGTGGTACTTCTTTGATATCGTGTCTTTTGTCGCAAACCACAAATCCTGCCTGACATCCAGCGCATAGGCAAAGCAGCTCCTTGCAAAGCTTTCGATGGAGCTTGTCGTATTATACATGCCGCGTACGACGCCGCCCGCCTCATCGAACGACGCAATCGTCAGCGTTTCTTTCGATCCATCGGCGCGAGTAATGACGACCTCCGCCTTGCCCGGGCCGTCCACCACGCATTCCTGCGCGTTATAAATGTCTCCAAATGCATGCCTCGCAATGGTAATCGGCTTCCGCCATGTTCTTACGGACGGGGTAATCCCATTAACGATGATCGGCTTTCTGAAAACGGTTCCGTCCAACAGCTCACGGATTGTACCGTTGGGGCTTTTCCACATCTTCTTCAGATTGTATTCCTCGACGCGCTGTGCGTTCGGCGTAATCGTGGCGCATTTGACGCCGACGCCGTACTTCTTGATCGCCATCGCCGCATCAAATGTCACACGGTCGTCTGTCGCGTCGCGCTCGATCAGTCCGAGGTCATAATATTCGGTGTTGAGCTCCACATATGGCTCGATCAGGTAATCCTTGATCATCTTCCACATGATGCGCGTCATCTCGTCGCCGTCAATTTCAACCAGAGGAACAGGCATTTTAATCTTCGTCATTGAATACTCCTTCACTAAACTCATTGAAAACATACGTGTGCCTATCATTTTAATGGACACCGTCCAAAAACTCAAGCAATATCGCAATTATTCCATTCCAATATTCGTTTAAAACACGAAAAAGGAACGCCCGTTAACGAGTGTTCCTCAGACTGTCATTCAAGAGAAATATCATTTTGCGGGCAAGACGGGCTTTGCCCGCGCAGCCCACATCTTGCGGTTTTGCGCCGTTTCGAGCTTGCGAGGAACAAGCAAAACCGGAAAACTGGCGGAAAACCGAAAGTTTTCGACAAGCGGAGGAACGCCCGTGAATGAGCGTTCCCATAACTTCTCTATTTGACGATCAGCGATTCTCCCGTCATCTCGGCCGGTTTTTTAAGCCCCATCATATCAAGCAGGGTGGGCGCGAGATCGGCAAGCCTGCCGCCGTTTTTGAGTTTCGCGTTTCTGAAGCGCTCTCCGACAAGTATCAGCGGCACAGGATTTGTGGTATGCGCCGTGAACGGCCCGCCGTTCTCGTCAAACATCTTTTCGGAATTGCCGTGGTCAGCCGTTATCAGCGCTTCTCCGCCCATTTTAAGTATTGCGCCAACCACCTTTGAAACGCAGGCATCGACGGCCGTCACAGCCTTCACGGCGGCTTCCAGCACGCCCGTATGCCCGACCATGTCCGGATTCGCAAAATTCAGTATCATCACGTCGTATTCGCCCGATTCGATATGCTTCACAGCCTCGTCCGCCACCTCGTATGCGCTCATTTCCGGCTTCAGGTCGTATGTCGCCACCTTCGGCGAAGGTATTAGAAACCGGTCTTCCCCCTCGTTCGGCTTTTCCACACCGCCGTTGAAGAAAAACGTCACGTGCGCATACTTTTCCGTTTCCGCGATGCGGAACTGGCGCTTGCCGTTCTTTGCGAGGTATTCTCCCAGCGTATTATTGAGAGACTGCGGCTTGTACGCGACGGATACGTTTTCGAATGTTTTATCGTACTGCGTCATGCACACATAATGGACGCCGAAGTATTCTCTTTCGAATCCATTGAAGTCCCTGTCGATAAAGGCGCGCGTGATTTCCCTTGCCCTGTCGGGGCGGAAATTGAAGAATACGATGGAATCGCCCTTGCCGATCGTCGCGACCGGCTTCTCGTTTTTCATGATCACGGTGGGCAGCACAAACTCGTCCATCTCGCCTTTGCCGTAGCTTTGCTTCATCGCCTCAACGGCGGATGCCGCATGCAGCCCCTGTCCCTTCACCATGGCGTCGTAGGCCTTTTGAACGCGTTCAAAGCGGTTATCTCGGTCCATCGCGTAATAGCGGCCCATCACCGTGGCGATCTGCCCGATGCCTATCTCCCTGATCTTTTCTTCGAGTTGCTCGATATAACCAAGCCCGCTGTCCGGCGGCACGTCGCGTCCGTCCATAAAGCAATGGATATATACGTCATCCAGGCCGCGCTGCTTTGCCATCTTGAGGATCGCATAAAGATGCTCGTTGTGGCTGTGAACGCCGCCGTCGGATATGAGACCGTACGTATGGAACTTCGTACCGTTCTTTTTCGCGTTTTCCATCGCGTCAATGAGCTCAGGCTTCTCGAAAAAACCGCCGTCCTCGATATCTTTTGTAATGCGCGTAAGCTCCTGATACACAATGCGGCCGGCTCCGATATTCAGATGCCCGACCTCCGAGTTGCCCATCTGTCCTTTCGGAAGGCCCACATCCATTCCCGACGCACCGACACGCGTATTCGGATATTCTTTTGTGAGCTTCGTAATAAACGGAACGCCCGAAATTTTAATCGCGTTGCCGTCATCGGATTCTCCGCAGCCGAATCCGTCCAATATAATCAATGCCGTTAATTTTCTGCTCATAATATTCCCGCTCAGTACTTGACGATCTGCGCAAAATCCTCGGCTTTTAACGCCGCGCCGCCAATCAGGCCGCCGTCAATTTCCGGTTTGGCCATCAGTTCGGAGGCATTCGATGGCTTCATGCTGCCGCCGTACTGAATGCGAATGCTTTGTGCGCAAGCTTCACCAAACACCTCTTTCACAGCGCCTCTGATGGCGCCGATCGTTTCGTTCGCGTCGTCGGCCGTCGCCGTTTTGCCCGTGCCGATGGCCCATATGGGTTCGTATGCGATCACAACGCCCGCCGCCTGCGATGCGCTGAGCCCGAGAAGGGCAAGCTTTGTCTGCCTGCAGACCACTTCGGAGGTGATGCCGGCTTCTCTCTCTTCGAGCGTTTCACCCACACAGATGATTGGAATAAGGCCCGATGCAAGCGCAGCTTTCGCTTTTTTATTGACGCCCTCATCCGTTTCGCCAAAATACTGGCGTCTTTCCGAGTGCCCGAGAATCACGTATTTCACGCCGAAAGCAAGCAGCATTTCCGCGGAAATCTCTCCCGTATATGCGCCGCTCGCTTCATAATGCATGTTCTGCGCGCCAAGCTTGATGTTCGAGCCTGCAAGCGCCTCTGCCGCCGCCGCCAAATTGACAAAAGGCGGGCATACGACGATGTCCACAGAATCGACATCGCTGACGAGAGGGATCAGTCCCTTAATCAGCGCTTTTGTCTCCTCCGCCGTCTTGTTCATTTTCCAGTTTCCCGCGATAATCGGTTTTCTCATTTTTATGCCTCCGTTTTAAATTTTTGTCTTAAAAAAGGGCTACCCTAAAGAGAGTAACCCTCATAACATCTTGTTTATGAACACACTCTCTTATTTGTCGAGAAGAGCCGCCACACCCGGAAGCTCCTTGCCTTCCAGAAACTCAAGGCTCGCGCCTCCGCCTGTGGAGATATGCGTCATCGCATCCGCGTAGCCGAATATCTTGACAGCGGCCGCACTGTCGCCGCCGCCGATAATGGTGACCGCTTCCGACTCGGCCATCGCCTTCGCCACAGCCCTTGTGCCTTCCGCAAACGCCTCCATCTCAAACACGCCCATCGGACCGTTCCAGACGACCGTTTTTGCCGTACGGATTTTATCCGTAAAGAGCATGCGCGTGGCGGGTCCGATATCCAGCCCCATCCATCCGGCCGACATATGCTCCACCGGTACAACCTGCGTTTTGGCATTTGCGTCGAATTTATCGGCTTCGATTGCATCCACGGGCAGGAAAATATCCACGCCCTTTTCTTCGGCTTTTTTCAGAAGGTCAAGCGAAAGCCCGATGCTTTCTTCATCCACAAGAGAATCGCCGACCTCGTTTCCTTTGGCCTTAAGGAACGTATAGGCCATGCCGCCGCCGATGATGATCGAATCCACTTTATTGATCAGATTGTTGATAACGCCGATTTTATCCGCCACTTTTGCGCCGCCGAGTATCGCGACAAACGGGCGCACCGGATTTTCAAGCGCATTGCCGAGAAAATCAAGCTCTTTGCCGATAAGGAAACCCGCAACGGCGGGAATATAATCGGCCACGCCCGCAGTAGACGCATGCGCCCTGTGGCATGTCCCAAATGCATCGTTCACAAAAATATCCGCGTAAGAAGCAAGCTGCTTCGCAAAATCCGGATCGTTCTTTGTCTCTTCCTTATGGAAACGCACGTTTTCAAGAAGAACGATTTCCCCTTCTTTGATGTTTTCAACGGCCGCTTTGGCTTCCGGCCCAATGACGTCGGCCGCAAACGTAATCTTACGGTTCAGCAGCTTTTCAAGTCGCTGAGCGACAGGCGCGAGCGAAAACTCGGGTTTGAACTCTCCCTTCGGCCGTCCCAAATGAGAGCAAAGGATGATTTTGGCGTTCTGGCTTAATAGGTACTCGATCGTCGGCAGAGCCGCCACGATTCTGGTTTCATCCGTGACTTCCCTTTTCTCGTTGAGCGGCACATTAAAATCGACTCTGACAAGAACCTTCTTACCGCAGACGTCAATGTCTTTGACTGTTTTTTTGTTCATATAAAGCTCCTTATGCAAATATGCTGATACTCAAAGAGTATAATTATCCCGCATCATTTTATTCGATAAGACCGTAAAAAGCAAGAAAAAGTTATTTATCGCTATAATGACGCAGAAGATGGAGATCGGCTTTGAAGCGCAATACATCATGCTTCCAAGGGAGGCGCTCTGCCCCTGTCCCGTCATGCGGAAAAACCGCTTAAAAAACCGTTTATGCGGCGTCCTTCATATCAGCTTAATACGCGGTACAGCACGTCCATCGCGTTGTCGGCATCGCATGCGATATCCGGGCTGACCCAAATGTCATCCGTGTTTTTATCCGCTCTTTGAAACTGTTTGGTCGATATCTGAACCAATAGCCTTGAATTCGGCAGAACAAATGTCGCGGTATCGCCATATCCCGACGGCGCATTTCCCGGAGCTTCGCCGATTATTTTGCCCAAACCGTTGTCTTTAACATATTCCGCGAACATCATCGCGGAACTGAATGTATCGGCAGAGGTCAACACATAGACGTCTCCCGTTCAGAAATACAGGATGGTCTTTTTGAAGATAATGCATCGCGGCGCCGATATCGGCTTTTGCCTGCGAAAAGCTCATGGGCCGGTCATAATTCTCCGTGAAGGATATTCTTTGAACAGCAGACTGTTCCAGCACGAATATGATGCCGCCCATCAGCGCTTTCGCAAAGCTTTTCGCGCCGCTCTTTTTAATGAACAAAACAAACGATGCGACCATCAACACGGATGCGATCACCATCACATATTCCGGCATGTTCAAAACAAATAAGTTGAACGGTATCAGCCCCGCAGTCAGAAGTTCGGTCAATACGCATAAAACAAAATATCTTTTCATTATCACCATGCCCTCCAGCCGCATACAGTTTTTCTTTTTCGTCGGATTGGACTCTCAGTGCATACCGGGAAATCCCCATTGTCTCAGCGCCTCATAAACCACTATGCTGACGGAATTCGACAGATTGAGCGACCGCAAGCCTTCCCTCATTGGTATGCGGATGCTGTGTTCCGGATTCGAAAAGATCAGCGGTTCCGGCAGGCCTTTCGTTTCCTTCCCAAACAGCAGGTAACAGCCATCCTCAAACCGGACATCGTGATATGACCTTCCAGCTTTTGTGGAGCAATAATAGTATATGCCCCCCTCTGACGCTGCAAAGAAATCGTCGAGGCTTTTATGCACCTTGACGTTAAGATGCGGCCAATAGTCCAGCCCAGCCCGTTTGAGCTGCTTATCGTCAATGCTGAAACCAAGCGGTTCCACAAGATGAAGCTGTGCGCCCGTTACCGCACATGTGCGCGCTATATTGCCCGTATTCGCGGGTATCTCAGGCTCCACCAACACGATATTTAAACGCATGTTTTTCGCTCCCGTCGGCTTTTGTCGTCATATTATATACGAGAGCAAGCATACTATCAATTGTTTACGGGAAAAAACGGAAACAAACCGGTTTGCTTTGTCCGAACGGTTCTTATATTCGGCGGAGTGGAGGCGCTATGCAAAACAGCCAAAAAAGTTTTGTCAAAAGCGCGGCGATTCTCGGCGCGGCGGGATTGATTGCGAAGCTGCTCGGAGCGGTGTTCCGCATACCGCTGACCAACATCATCACGGCGGACGGCATGGCCAATTACCAGGTCGCCTATCCGTTTTATGCCGCGCTTCTCGTCATATCAACGGCGGGTCTGCCCACCGCTATTTCCAAGCTCGTTTCCGAACGTGCCGCGCTGGGCGATCATATCGGCGCGCATAAGGTGTTTCAAACGGCTTTCAAACTGCTTCTCGTCATCCGACGCCAATGGCCTTTTCAACGACTGCTTCGCCCGTGCGAGGTATTCACGCACCTGGGCTCGGCCCCATTCCGCATGTGGAACGGAACAGACATCATCGAGCGAGACACCCTGACCGATCCATCGCAAGACCT
>JAJUJH010000097.1 GCA_029265435.1 Clostridiales bacterium | reverse complement strand
CCTTGCGGCATGTCGCGTAATAAAATATCAGTATCAACTGAATCGTTTAAATCCCTCGCGGCCTGAGCGGTCGTCCACATTCTGCGTCACATCCACATTGGAAGGCGCCACCACGAATATGCTTCTCGCGACCTTCTTGATGTCGCCGTTCAGCGAATAGACCGCGCCGCCCACAAAATCCAATATCCGTTGACCAAGCTCGACATCCAAATCGTCCAGATTCATGATCACGGGTTTTCTCATTTTCAGATTGTCGATAATGCACTCGGCTTCCTCGTAGCTGCTTGGCTGGAACACCAGCATGCGCATCTTTGCCGCCGAATTCGGAAGCCCCACAACCTTCGGCTGCTGCTGGCGCCTTCTTGATGAGCGCTGCTCCTCCGGCTCTTCCGTTTCTTCTTCGTAGAAGCCTTCTTCGTCGTCCATCATTTCTTCGCCCTCATATTCTTCCTCTTCAAGACCAACCGCATCCAGAATACGGTTAAAAAAACCTCTCGCCATGATATTGCAACCCCCTGTAAAATTTAATTTGACCTCGCCCCAAACACGGCCGTTCCAATCCTGACCACATTTGAGCCTTCTTCAATCGCAGCCTCAAAATCGCCCGACATACCCATCGACAGGTATTGAAAATCGGGATAATCCCGTTTGTAACGGTCAAAGAGGATACGCATCCTTTCAAAATACGGTCTGTTATCATCCGCTTTCAAAGCCGCCGGCGGTATGGCCATAAGCCCCTTTAAACGAATCCTCCTCATCACAGACACGTCGCGCAGAAAATGCGCCAGATCCTCTTCAAATATGCCCGACTTTGTGGGTTCTTTTCCGATATTGAGCTGCACAAGCGCAGAAATCTCCGTGCCATTTTTTTCGCACTGTTTTTCGATCTCCTGCGCAAGAGCCAGCCTGTCCAGCGAATGCAGCAAGCATATCCCGTTTAAGATATACTTAACCTTGTTACTCTGCAGCGGTCCGATGATATGCCATCGTACAGTATCCGGAAGCACCTCACGTTTTTTCAGATACTCCTGGACATAATTCTCGCCAAAATCCCGTATGCCGGCTTCTACAGCCTGTCCAACGGTTTCGGCGCCCACCGTTTTGCTGACCGCCACGATCGTAATATCGCTTCGGCTTCTTCCCGTTTTTTTAGCGCTGGCATCAACCCTTTCCTCAATGTCTGCGAAATTCTTCGCAATATCGTCCTTTGATAAGCCCATTTTTCCTTACCGCCTGATCTGCTGCCCAATGCTGAGGCCCGGCTGGCCTTCATACGTTTGCACCAGCACCGTATCGCCCTTGTCGGCCACAATGAGCACCGGCACATACTCGCCGCCCGCCGTTTCCACATAGTCGATATCGTCCACCGTTTTCACACAGCTTTTGGGAATGCTGTAGCTTTCCTGAACGCCGTAAAGCCTTGCGGATACGCGCCTGTCGCCAAGCAGCGGACCAATATTATCCTGTATCAGTATAGTATACACATAACCGTCTTTCTGCGCAAGCTCAGACACATCATAAACCACGCCGGTATATGTATGATCCACATAGTCCTCAAAAATAATCGAAAAATTGTTGCCCAGATGCATTTCGGGTATCTTGCTGTCAGACAAAAGCACCACATAAAATGCACTGTCGTTCACCACACGGTAAAGCGGCGCGCTGCCCTGTTCCTTCTCGGGCGTCTCCACCGTTTTGCCGTCCATCACTTCTTCGAGCACATCGCGCGTGAAGCTGCCGATGTTCTGCTTGTTCATCACCGCTTCACAGCCGTCGAAATAAAAGCTCACAATACCCGCTTCGTTTGCGGAGAGAAGGCTGCGCCACGATGAAAACAGATTAAGAAGCTCGGTCTCCTGCGTGTAATACGCGCTGAGCTGTTCGTCAGGCGCGGTCACTTCGCGCAGGTGCGCCATGCGCTCGTCCAGCAAAGACTCCATATCGCGTTCAAGCGTCAAGAGCACACCCGGCGTTTTGCTGAACACCGCCTGCTGTATCTCAAGCGCTTTTGCGTTGATCCTGCTGTTGATGTCATTTAATATATCGTCAATCACACCCGCACGGATTACATCCGTTTGGTATGTCATGATCGTTTTTTGCAATTCGAGCAGCTTTGAAAGCGTTTCGTCGTTGTATCCCCATTTGTAGACCTCCACGATCGGATCTCCGACGTTTACGTGCTGCCCTTCCACAGCGATATAATTCGTCTTGCCGTAGTTTTTCGCTTCGTACACCGCCTCATCGCGCACGATGAGCATATCGTAACTCTGATCAAATTCGGCGCTAGCCCATTCCACGCTTGCCATCGGCGGCGGGCTCAATATCAATATCAGCGCCGTCACGACCGCGGCAATCGTGCCGCCCACAACCAGATAGAACTTCGTTTTCGGTTTTCGCCTGACTGCCATTCAATCCCCTTCCGAGCCTGTCCTTTGTTAAGTTCTCCGCAGCCAAAAAAACTCCTTTGTATATGTTGATAAAAAAAACACGAATCTTCCCGTCTTACCGAATAAGAAAATGTCAAATCACGATCTTGACTTCAACGCTGTTGCCGATGCTGTTGTAGCAGATCTCCTGGCACAGCGCCCGAACCAGCATAAGCCCTCTCCCGCGTTCTTTGAACAGCGAATCGTCCGGCAAACCGCCGCAGACTTTCTGATATTCAAATCCGCCGCCGCAGTCGGTGACTCCAATCACCAAAAGGCCGTTTTTCAGCGCCGCTTTCAATATGACCGGCGATTTTTTTGTCGGCTTCGCATGTTCAAAGCAGTTGACCAAAAGCTCGTTGATCACTAAAGATACGTTGAACCGGCATTCTTCGTTAAGCGGACTGCGTTTTTCCACGCCGTTCAACACACCGCTGACCACTCTTTTTATATCTTCTATCGATGTAAGCACATACCGGCTTGCATAATCCATATAAAGACACCAAAAAGCACACAATATCGTGCCGCTCCGTTTCGGCGCACACCGTGCTTCTTACATCTATATACCCTTATCGGAGTCATCTAAACCTATTTCTCATAGAAATTTCTAAACTTGACAAGTATCCTGCGCTCTATGCGCGAAATATACATCTGGGATACGCCGAGCATCGCCGCAACCTCGCGCTGACTCAAGTCGTTTTCATAGCGCTGCCGGATTACCTGCTTTTCAATATCGTTCAAATGGTCGAAGCAATAGTTCAGATAATCTCTGTCTTCAATCTTCTCGTAAGCGCTGTCCATGCTGCCGACAAGCTTGATAAACTTCGTGTCCTCATTGAGCGCGATATAATTGTCAAGCGAAGCCGCGTAGCCCGCCGATTGCGCTTCCATCAGCTCAAGCACACGCTCCACACTCAGCCCCAGATATTCGGCGATGTTTTCCGGCGTCGCGACATGCCCCAGCTTTGCGGACAGCACGCATTTGGCTTCGTCAAGCTTTCGGATCATCTCACTTTCCCGCCTCGAAATGCGGATCATGCGCGTTTTGTCTCGGAAGTAATTCTTAATCTCCCCCACAAGCGTCGGCGTCGCGAAACTCGCGAATTTCACGCCGCGCGTGCTCTCATACCGGTCCAGCGCCTTCACAAGCGCGAGTGAGGCCACCTGGAACAAATCGTCATATTCCACACCCCGGCCCACAAACTTTTTGGCTACGATTTCGGCAATATACAAATATTTCTCTAATATGTAGTTTCTCAGCGCCTCATCATGGCTTTCCTCATAACGCTTAAAAAGCGCCTGTTCGTCAAGTTCAGCCCATCGCTCACTCATATTCGTCCCCAAACAACTCAGAAGCGCCATATCAGGCTTCCCCTTCTCAAATATAGAACATTCGAAAAAACGATTAATGCGGCAGCGCCTTTCTCATCAAAACGCTTTTCACAACGCCGCCGTCGTCTGTCATCTCGCATGTATCCACCAATGCGTCGAGCAGATCCCGGCTGAGGCTGTCCTGCTCTTTCGTCCCCGATACGCACCCCTGAGCTTCAAAAAAGAGCTCAAGCCCGCTGTTTACCGTGAGACGGACGTCGATCTGTCTCGCGCCCGAAGACAACAGCAGCGTACAGGCTTCAGCGCTTGCCACCTTCATATCTTCGATATCCTCGATATCAAAACCCGCGCGCTGCGCCACCGCCGATACCACTAGCCTCACCGCCAGTATATAATCGGGCCGTGCCGGAAGCTGCATGCGGATGACGTCGCCGTTCACGTTTCGTCCACCTCGATCATGAAGATTTTATCGAGACCCGTCAACGTGAAGATCTTCGCGATATACGGCTTCAAATTGACGATGCTGATTTGTTTTTCCGCCTCTTTCACCTTTTTGAGCGCGCTGACCAGCACGCCGAGCCCGGTTGAATCGATATACTTCAAGCTGGCGCAGTCAAGCACAATATCCGCTTTCCTTTCGTCGATCATCGCGTGAAGCTCGGATTTTAAGCTTTCGGCGTTATATATGTCAACTTCGCCGTATAAATGGACGTCCCATCTATTTAGGGTCTCGTCGTAATTAGCATCCAAAAGCATCTGCCACCCCTCCTTATATCCGTCGATCGGCGCGCCGCGAACAGCGTGCCGCTATAATTTTTTCCAAACGCCTTCCTTTGCCGATTCGGTCATCTTCTCCAGCACATACTGGTTATAGATTCCGTCGTCCAGCGACGGGTTACAGTCTTTGCCGCTGTGCAAGCATTCAAAAAACGAATACATGCAGTGCGCGTGCGCCCGCTCCCATCCGATCGACACCTTGGGAGAAGGCGTCCGTCCGCCCGGCGGATCAAAGCGCTGATACGATTCGATCCGTTTCATTCCCTTATTTCCGCCAAATGACCCGCTCTTATCGCAGTTGTCGTAAAACGCCAAATGATTCGGCTGCTCCGTATTGAAACGCAGCGCGCCCTTGTCTCCGAACAGACGTATTTCAAGCTCGTCATTCGTCCCCGTCGCAAGCTTGGATGCAACAATCGTCCCCACAGCGCCGTTTTCAAGCTCCGCAATCACATACCCCGCGTCCTCCACGTCCACCGGCCGCATGGCATCGCCGTCGCGCCGGGTTTTCACCGCCGTTTGAAACGCCGCATTCACGCGCGCGTACCGCCCGCCAAGAAACGATACGAGGTCGATGATGTGCGAGCCCATATCCGTCAGCACGCCGCCTCCCGCCGTTTCTTTGGAGAAATACCAACTATACGGCTTGTCCGCGTCAATGTTTGTCGCGTGGTAATATTTTGCTTCAAAGCTGTAGAGCCGCCCGATGCGTCCTTCGTCCACAAGCTGTTTCGCGCGCATCACTGCAGGAAAAAACCGGTTATGAAAAACCATCTGCACCTTAACGCCGGCTTTTTTGGCGGCTTCGCCGATCCTCAGCGCGCCCTCATGGGTCAGGCACAGGGGCTTTTCGCAGTAAAGGTGCTTGCCCGCTTCAAGCGTTTTAATCGCGTACTCCTCATGCTGATGGTTCGGCAGGCACAGGCACACCGCGTCGATATCCTTTTGCGCAAGCAGCTCCTCCGGCGTTTCCGCCGCAAAACCGCAGCCCAATCTTTCCGCCGCGCCGAGCGCCGTTTCACGCGTCCGGCTATATACGGCCGCGAGCGTCACTTTAAAAGGAAGATCGTACAGATACGGCATAACGCCGACCGCATAAGCATGAACGCGGCCGATATTGCCGTAACCCAATATCCCGACCTTGTATTCCTTCATCCGTTCAGTTCCCCGGCGTATTGATCCTCTGTTCAAGCCAGCCGATGATGTCTTCATACACCTGCCGCTTATTCGTCTCGTTCAGAATTTCGTGACGCATGCCTTCGTAAATTTTAAACTGCAAATCGGAAACCCCATGCTTCCTAAAATCTTCAACGTCGCGCTTGACCGCTTTTAACCGGCGGCCTCCCATTGAATCAAATTCACCCGCGCCGATGAAAAGCGGCAGGCTCTTGGGATACCGTTCAAATGTCCTTTTCAAAGCCGCTTCGCGCGTTCCGCCCAGCAGTTCGTCGATGAAATCCGCCGTGCTTATGCTGCCGCAGTATGGATCCTCCGCGTATGCCTTCACGACCGCTTCGTCCGAACAGATGAACTCGCTGCCCGTTTTGCCCTTGAAAGGCTTGTTGAGCGTGCCGAATACGAGCGCATGTAAAAAAGGCGTCCGATGCCGCCGACCTTTCAGCGCCATTGTGACGCGCGCCAATCCGCGCACCAGCGCGATCAGCATCGGGTTTGCCCGTCCCGTACCCGTGAGGACCATGCCGCTCAGCTCCGAGCCGTATCTCGACGCATACACGCGCGCCATCAAAGAGCCCATACTGTGGCCGATCAGAAACACCGGCAGACCCGGGTTCTCCCGCTTGATGAGCTGTGTCAAAACATGAAGATCGTCCACAGCGAAACCAAAGCCGCCTCTTTTATCGCTGAAACAGGCCACGTTCTCAACCGCGCCCGCCGTGCGTCCGTGACCGCGGTGATCGTCGGCATATACCACAAACCCGCGCCGCGCGAGCGCGTTGGCAAAATCGTCATAACGGAGGGCGTGCTCAATTGCGCCATGCGCGATCTGCACCGCCGCTTTGGGCGTTTCCGCGTCCCACTTATACGCTTGGATAACCGCTCCGTCAAACGATTGAAAGCTGAATTCCTGTCGCATATCAGGCTTCCCCCCGCCCATCATAACATTTTCGATATTCTTTGTAAATACTGCGAAATGCATGCTATAATACGTTGTAACCAAATTAAGGAGGCGTTTTCATGCATGACTGTGTTGAAGCCGTCAGGGACAACCCGGTGATCGCCGCGGTTCAGAGCCGGCCGTCGCTGGAACGCGCTCTCAGCCTTGGTGTGCCAACCATTTTTCTCATCAATACCGACATTTTTTCCGCCAAAGCGCTTGTTGACGCGGCGAAAAAGAACGGCGCACGCGTTTTCCTGCATATGGATCTGATCGACGGCCTCGCGGCCAGCACGCGCGCGCTCGACTACGTCCAGACCAGCATGAGCCCAAGCGGCATCATCAGCACGCGCTCCGCGCTTGTCAAGTATGCGCGCGACCAGGGAATATTCGCGATACAGCGTTTCTTCATGGTGGACAGCGCGTCATACGACAACGCCGTCAAAACATCCGCAAAGATACGCCCGTCGATGATCGAGCTGATGCCCGGGATCATACCCGGCGTCATCAGACGGTTTACGCAGGAGGTGGATATCCCCGTGATCGCGGGCGGTCTCATCACCGAGCGAAGGCAGGTCATCGACGCGCTCTCGAGCGGCGCGATCGGCGTTTCCACCGGCAGCGAAGCGCTCTGGACGGAAGCTACCTGATGATGCCCGTTCTGATGTAGGTTTTGATCTGAGCGGTATAAAACGCGACGCCTTCGGCATTGTGCTTTTTTTCCTCTTCGGTGATCTTTCGTATCACTTGATACGGATTGCCGTACACCACACTGCCGTCGGGTATCACGACGCCGGCAGGAATCAATGTGCCCGCGCCGATGATGCAATCTGCTCCCACCTTCGCCGCGTCCATCACAATCGCCCCCATGCCGATCAGCGTGTTGTCTCCGATGTCACACGAGTGCAGTATCACGCCGTGCCCCACCGTGACCTCGTTTCCGATGGTCAGCGGCAGATGCGTGGTATGCAGAATGCAGCCGTCCTGAATATTGGTGCGCTCGCCTATCTCGATATGCGCCAGGTCGCCGCGGACCACCGCGCACGGCCATACGCTTGCTTCTTTGCGCAGCGTCACATCTCCGATTACCACCGCCGCCGGATGGACATATGCCGTTCTGTCCTTGGCGGGATCCTTTCCGTTAAGCGCCTGTATCATTCGTCCTCCATCCTTTCAAGCGCCGCCATGCCGATGGCGATCTCGAGCCTTTTCCTCTGCATCTCGCAGCCGATGCGGTACGGCTTTTGTATGTCGCCGTTGATATTGTAATTCGCCGCGGCACAGCCGCCGCTGCAGTAGTATTTTGCCCAGCAGTTTTTGCAGTCTTCCATATTATATATGTTGCAGTCCTCAAACCGTTTGGCGACGGATTCCTCAAGACCTGTTTCGTATACGCTGCCAAGCCTGTAGCCGCTTTTTCCCACAAACTGATGGCAGGGGTATATATCTCCCGTCGGCGCAACCGCGATATATTCGGTGCCCGCTCCGCAGCCGCGCACACGCTTCAGGCGGCACGGCCCCGCCCCCAAGTCCACCATAAAATGAAAGAACGTGAATCCGCTGCCGTTTTTGCGCCGCCGCGCATATTCCGCCGCAAGCCGGTCGTACTCCGCGAAAATTGCGGGCAGGTGCTCCTCCTTTATCGCGTTTGCACCCGTCGTCACCACCGGCTCGATGGACACCCCGCTAAAGCCCATATCGGCAACGTGCAGCACATCTTCCGCGAAGTCAAGGTTGTCCGCTGTGAACGTACCACGCACATAGTATTCGCCTTCGCGGTTCAGCAGCAGCGCCTTTGCGTTTTCCGCAACGCGCGCATAGCTGCCCCGGCCGCCCGCCGTCTTTCTCACGGCGTCATGCACATGCGGCCGCCCGTCGATGCTGACCACGATATTGTTCATTTCCTTATTGATATATTCCTTCATCTCGTCGGTAACGCGGTATGCGTTGGTGGTCACCGTGAAACGGAAGTTCTTCCCGTGTTCGGCTTCAATGCCGCGCGCATAGCTCACCGTTTCTTTGAGCACCTCGAAATTGAGCAGCGGCTCGCCGCCGAAAAAGTCGATTTCGAGATTGCGCCGCTTGCCCGACACGCTTATCAGGAAGTCGATGGCGGCCTTGGCGGTTTGCGCGCTCATCAGCTCGCGCCGTCCCGCAAACGCCCCGCCCTTGGCAAAGCAATAATCGCAGCGCAGATTGCAGTCGTGCGCAAGGTGCAGGCACATCGCCTTCACGACGCTTTCCGGCATGCCGGCATCCTCGTCGGGAGGCGAGAACAGCAGCCCTTCGCTTTTTAGCGCCGAGATCTCCTCCATCAGCGGGCCGCCCTCTTTGAGCGCCGCGTCAATGTCGCCGCCGTCCTTTTCGATCTGCTCAAGGCGCCTGACGGCTTCAAACGCCTCGCCGTCCAGCATATGGACGCTGCCTGTTTCGACGTCCAGCACGAAGCCGGCGCCGTTGTGTGTAAACGTATGGATCAATGGATACTCCTTTATTCCCTCAAAAACAAAAAAGCGACACGAATGCCGCGCTTTCGTCCGGACAATACCGATATTATTCCGTCATCTGATTTTTTTCTCACAGCGCTGGTTCGCGAGCGTGCACGACGTTTTGCAGGCCGATTGGCACGAGGTCTGGCACTCGCCGCAGCCCGTCTTTTCCTTCTTCTCTTTGAGGCTGCCCTTCACTACTGTTTTGATATGCTTCATAGCGATACTCCTTATCCGCGTATTCGGCGATCCACCGGCGGTGGATATGCAATAAAAGCCGCTAACCGATTATATAATAGATGCCTCTCTTTTTGCAACCCCATTTACGCACGCTCGCCGCGGAAGTGGATGCGCTTCGCCTTGTTCGTGTTCACGCGCGTTTTGGACGAACGCCCGAAGTTCGCGACAATAATGGCGAACACCATGCCGATGAGCAGTCCCATCAGCATATCCGAAAACAACAGCGCCACGCTGCCGAACATGCCCTCGATGAGCGAAAACACGAGGTAGCTCAGGCTTATGAACAGCAGCCCCGCGATGCCGCCCGCAAGCCAGTGTTTTTCGGCCATTCCCTTTATCGCGAAATACGACGCGCCGATGATGCCGAGGATTTTGATGACCTGATTAACGGGCGCGATCACGCTGTCCGAAAGGCCCGTTTCTT
>JAJUJH010000081.1 GCA_029265435.1 Clostridiales bacterium | reverse complement strand
CTTGTGATGACCGGAACCGCCGTCGACGCATGCAGAGAGCTGGGCGCGGGGCTCAAAAACGTGGTTATCGGCCGTATCGAAACGATTAAGAAGCATCCGGACGCAGACAAGCTTTCCGTCTGCACGGTCGACGTGGGAGACGAGACGCTGCAGATCGTCTGCGGCGCCGGTAATATTTTTGAAGGCGCGCTTGTGCCTGTCGCGATGATCGGTGCAAGCCTGCCTAACGGCATCACAATCGCAAAAAGCAAGCTGCGCGGCATATACTCCTTTGGCATGCTGTGTTCCGGACAGGAGCTGGCGCTCGGCGCGTCGGATTATCCGGGGGCGGATGTGGACGGGATTATGATCATCAGAGACGATGCACAGCCCGGCACGCCTCTGAGCGAACTTATTTGACTTAACGACTGTGTGCTGGATATCGAGGTCGGCGCAAACAGGCCGGACTGCCTTTCGGTAATCGGTGTGGCGCGCGAATGTGCGGCATCGCTCGGAAAGAGCGTGACGATGCCGGATTTAAGCTATTCCGAATGCGGGGGAAACATCAGCGACTATCTGAGCGTGCAGGTTAAGGACCCGGATCTTTGCCCGCGGTATATTGCGCGCGCCGTGAAAAATGTGAAGATCGGCCCGTCGCCGAAATGGCTCAAAGACCGCCTGACGACGGCGGGGATACGCTCCATCAACAACATTGTGGATATCACGAATTTTGTGATGCTGGAGATGGGACAGCCGATGCACGCTTTTGATTATAAGGACATACGCGGCGGACAAATCATTGTGCGCCGTGCCGCCGAGGGTGAGACGATTGTGACGCTGGACGGCAAACAGCGTTCGCTTTCGGGCGATATGCTGATGATATGCGACGCGCAGGGCCCCATCGGCATTGCGGGCGTGATGGGCGGTGAAAACTCCGAAATCAAAGACGACACGAAGACGGTGATATTTGAATCGGCTAAATTCATGCACGGAAATGTGCGCCGTACCGCGCGCTCTCTGGGATTGCAGACCGAGTCCGCCATGCGGTTTTCAAAAGGCATCGATGCGGCGGGATGCAAAACGGCGATTGACAGGGCGCTCCACCTGGTGGAGGAGCTGGGCTGCGGCGAAATCGTGTCGGGAGAAATCGATATACTTAACGTCAGCCTGGCTCCAAGACAGATTGCCGTCGAAGCGGATAAAATCAATGCGACGCTGGGTACGGATTTCATTCCGGAGGAGATGGCGAAGCTGCTGAACCGTGTCTTCATTCCGACAACGGTCAGCGGACGGACGCTGACGTGTGAGATACCGAGCTTCCGCGGGGACGTCTCGATAGGTGAAGATATTGCGGAAGAAGTGGCGCGCATGTACGGCTACGACAATATCCCGGCTTCGATAATGACGGCCGAAGTCAGACGCGGTTTGTTCTCGCAGGAAGAAAAAACGGTCGATAAGGCGCGTGCGGCGCTTTGCAGCCTAGGCTGTTATGAATGTGTCACATATTCATTCGGTTCCATGAACGATATTGAAAAGCTTGGCGTTAAGGAGTTGTGCAAGGCGGTCAAAATCATCAACCCTTTGGGAGACGACCAGGCCTATATGCGCACGTCGCCGATACCGGATATGCTCAAGGTCGTCGCCAACAATATCAATAAGAAGGCGGAGGATATCCGGCTTTTTGAGGCGGGCCGCATATATCTGCCCTCGGACGATGAAAAGGAGCTGCCCGAGGAGCGTAAATATATATGCATCGCTTTATGCGGCAGCGAGGACTTCTTTTCTCTCAAGGGCGTGCTCGAGAATATGTTTGACGCGTTCGGAATCAAAAATCTGCGGTATATGAACGAAGCGGCGGATTATTTTCATCCCGGGCGGAAAGCGTCCGTTTATGCGGGCGGAAGCAAACTCGGAGAGTTCGGCGAAATCCATCCGGATGTCGCGTCGGCTTTCGGCATCGGCAAACGGGTGTATGTTGCCGAAATCGGACTGAAAGCGCTCTGCGAAGCCGCCGATGAAACGATCAAATACGAGCCTCTGCCAAAGTCTCCTTCCGGGGACAGGGATCTTGCGGTGATTGTGGGAACGGATGTGCCGGCCGGCGGTCTGCTTGACTGCATTCGTGAGAATGCCGGCGAGTATTTTGAAAAAGCGTCGCTGTTTGACGTATACACAGGCGAAAAGGTGGGAGAGGGGAAAAAGAGCATCGCGTATCACATCGTTTTCCGTGCGAAGGACAGAACGCTGATGGATGAAGAGGTCAACGCGGTCAGAGACGCCGTTGTGGAAGCGCTCGGAAGGAAATTCGGGGCAAAACTGCGCGATTAAGCGTTGCAGTATCCGTTTTGATACTACATTTTGTACCCTGTGATATTGAATTATTCTCTATCTTGGTATATAATGACGCCATCAAAGAAGTATTGGGGTGTTGGACGGTATGGAAAAAACACGAACAATGGTCAAGATTTGCGGCAAAGAATACGTCATGGCCGGATTCGAAAGTGAAGAATATATCCATCGTGTTGCCATCTATGTGGACAGAAAGATGTCTGAACTAAAAAATCAGTATGTGAATTTAAACCCCAATACGCTTTCCGTACTGACGGCCATCAATGTGGCGGACGACCTTCTCAAGCTGCAGGAGCAGTTTGACGCGCTCAGCAAGGATTATGCTCAGATGAGCGAAGAACTGAAGAGGCTGAAAATCGGCGCGACAATCGATAAGGAACATCGGTCCAATGTATCGACGATCAAGAAGGAAAAGAACCAGTTGTTCGACGGGTACAAGTAACGGCATGACGATGCGGATAAGCGTACCTGTTTGGTGCGCTTATTTTTTAGCAGCGGCTGTTTTATTCACAGATTCGACACAAAGCCAAAGCGGATTGCCGTTATAATGAAGTCAGGTGAAATATCAGAGGAATGGAGCGGAGATGATGACCCCACTAAGCTATCTATACAACGGAGATTTTCAAGGTTTCTTCTTGAGACTGCTTTTTATACTTCCCGCGATCGTTGTGGCGATGTCTTTTCATGAAGCGGCCCACGCATGGATGGCCGACAAAATGGGAGATCCCACAGGCCGCAATATGGGCCGGATGACGCTGGACCCGACAAAGCACTTTGATTTGTTCGGCTTTATCAGCTTTGTTTTTCTCGGGTTCGGCTGGGGCAAGCCCGTTCAAACAAACCCGAGAAATTACTATAATTACAAAAAGGCCAATGTGCTTGTCGCTTTATCCGGCGTTACGGTGAATTTGCTGCTCGCGCTGCTCACGCTGGTTCTTATCAGCGTGCTCACGCTTCTCGGTGTGTTTAAAGCGATGATACCGCTTTATCTGCTGGATAAGACGTATCCGCTCACAATGGCGGCGATCATTCATATACTGCTGTTTTATATCGCGTCTTTGAATCTCTCTCTTTGTTTTTTCAATCTGATACCGATACCGCCGCTTGACGGTCATCACCTCATCAAAGGGTTCATCGCACGAAAAAGCCCCAATTTCTATATGATGTACCAGCAATAC
The DNA here is from genome assembly GCA_029265435.1 of Clostridiales bacterium. Classification (GTDB taxonomy): domain Bacteria; phylum Bacillota; class Clostridia; order Christensenellales; family SZUA-584; genus SZUA-584. Next base: position 8,177 of record JAJUJH010000081.1, on the reverse strand, counting down.
GGCTTTTTCTTTCTGCTGCTGATCTTTTTTGCGACGCCCCTTGGCGATTATTTGGGTGAGCTTGTATTATTGATTATCGAGGGTGTTGCCGCATTGTTCGGCATACCCATCGTGGGCTGAAAGATGGCTGCGGAAACCGAGTACAAAGTTCAGCTTGAACAGTTTGAAGGACCTCTCGATCTGCTGCTGCATCTGATCGGACGCGCGCGCATCGATATCGAACAGATATTTGTGTCCGAAGTGACGGGGCAGTATCTTGATCATGTTGCCGAAATGCAGTTTCTTTCCATGGATCGCGCGAGCGAGTTCCTGGAGATGGCCGCCACGCTCGTTTATATCAAATCACGTATGATACTGCCGTCTGAACCCGTGAAGGAGGAAGAAGAGGAAGATCCGGAGCAGGAACTGATTGACCGATTAAAAGCGTACAAGAAATATAAGGACGCGGCGCTGGCGCTTAAAGAGCGTGAAACGGCGGGGCTTAGCGTTTACTACAAACTGCCTGAAGAAGTGAGCTTCGGCGATGAAAAATGGGAAATCGAGCAGGTCAAGCTTGACGATCTTTGCGAAGCGTACAAGGAAGTGCTTTCAAGGCTGCCGGATGCAGGATATGAACGCGTCGAAGAGGTGCAGATACAAAGGGATGTGTTTACAGTCAAAGAACGGTCGCGGTACATACTGAAAATGCTCGCGCGTATGGGTGAAACGTCGTTTTTTTCGCTGTTTTCGCAAAGCCGAACGCGGCTCGAAGTGGCTGTCACTTTTTTGGCGCTGCTGGACCTGATTCATCGGAATCAGGTGACGATAAAGCAGGAAGAGTGCTATCAGGATATTTATATAATGAAAAAAAGCGAGGTTGCCGCAGTTTGAGCGAAAAGGAGATCATCAATCGGCTCGAGAGCATTCTGTTTGTTTCGGGAGAAGCCGTCGGCATCGCCGAACTGGCTGAAGCATTGGAAATAGAAAAAGAGGAGCTTGAAAAAGCGGCCGAGAACGAAATACAAAAAAGAAAAGAACAAAATGCGGGCATTTTGCTGGCGCGTGTGGACGACAAGCTTCAGCTATGCACAAATGCGGCTTACTCGCCGTATATCGAGAAAGTGCTTCAGCCTGTGAAAAAGTCGCGTCTGTCCCAGTCGATGCTGGAAACGCTTGCGATTATTGCGTACAGGCAGCCCATTACCCGTTATGAGATTGAGCAGATACGCGGTGTGAAAAGCAATTATTCCGTTGCGGGGCTTATAGAAAAAGGCCTCATCGTGAGGGCCGGACGCAAAAAAACGCTTGGGAACCCCGTATTGTATGCGACAAGCGAAGAGTTTCTCCGTCACTTTCAGATTCGTTCGCTTGACGAACTGCCTCCGGTTTCGGAAGCGGAATCCTGAATCTATTTCAAATAATAGATAATAATAACAACGTCGATACTTATTCGGGAGGCGTTGTTTTTATTATTGCCGCTTTGATTGCACTCGCCGCCGTAACGGCTTTATTATCGGTCAAGGCGAAAGCCGATGTCAGTTTCCATCAAAACCGGCTGAAAATTGCTGTGACATGGTTTGCCGTTCCCATATTTAAAAGGGAGTATACGGTCCGGCGTGATGATAAGAAGTATCTTTTGATTCATGCCGTGCCGGATAAGGGAAAAACAGTCACGGTCAATCTGAGCGATCTTCTGCGATTCACCGCGCCGAGAAAAAAGAAAACGGAAAAGAAGGCTGCTCTTATATATCTTTATAAAAAGGCCTCTTTTGATATTAAAATCAGATTTGTGGTCGGAACCGGCGACGCCATGCTGACGGCATTGTCGTGCGGATTTCTCAATGGCGTGATCGGCGCGCTGTATGCCATGCGCGGCAACAGGAAAATCAAACTGAAATCAAGCGTTGTGCCGGAGTTTTCAAAACAGAATCTGCGATTTGAGGCGGATTGCATAATCAAAGCATTTCCTGTTCATATTATGATTGGCTATATGATCAGCAAAAAAATAATAAGGCGGTAGGTTTTATGCATCCGATAGAAAACATCATGCAAACAGCCATGAGCGAAATCAAAGAAATGGTCGATGTCAATACGGTGGTGGGCGATCCGGTGATCTCAACCGACGGTTCCACGATTATTCCGATATCCAAGGTATCGTTCGGGTTTGTGGCGGGCGGCGGCGAATACGGCGAAGCCAGCGATACGGCATCGGAGGAGGCAAAGTATCCCTTTTCGGGCGGAGCGGGTTCGGGCGTCTGCATCACGCCGGTCGGCTTCCTGGTAGTAAGCGAAGGGGATGTGCGGCTGCTGCCCGTATCGGGGCGGACGCTGTTTGACCAGGTTATCGAGACGGTGCCGAATGTGATAGCCGAGATTAAGGATGCTTTCCGCCGCTGCAAGGACGAAGAGGTGGAATGATCAATTGAAGCGGATTGTTGCACGAACGACGGCATTTTTGCTTTTCTTTACGGCGATATTTGCTTATAATACAGCTGAAGTGCGGGCGGAAGGCGTGGAGGTATCCGCGCAGAGCGCCGTTGTCTTGGAGGCCGGAACAGGCCGTATATTGTTTGAAAAGAATGCCTATCAAAAGCTGCCGATGGCGTCAACCACAAAAGTGATGACGGCTCTTGTTGCGCTGGAATACGGGAATCCGGACGACGTGATAACGGTCGGCCAAAACGCAAGCGGAGTGGAAGGTTCGTCGATTTGGCTGTCCGCAGGTGAAAGAATGACGCTGTCCGATATGCTGTACGGGCTTATGCTCGCTTCCGGCAACGATGCGGCAGTCGCGATTGCCGAGCATATCGGGGGGAGCGTCGAAGCATTTGTGGATATGATGAATAAAAAAGCCAAGGAAATCGGCGCGTATAATACGCATTTTGCGAACCCAAACGGTCTGCCCGATAAAAACCACTATACCACCGCATACGATCTGGCGCTGATATCCGCCTATGCAATGAAAAACGAGACATTTTGCACGATCGTCAAGACGCAGTACAAAACGCTGCCATGGGAAGGCCACGAATGGGACAGGGTCGTGAAAAACAAGAATAAGATACTTTGGAACTATGAGGGGGGCAACGGCATCAAAACAGGCTTTACAAAAGAAGCGGGGCGGTGCCTTGCGGCTGCGGCTCAGCGCGACAATATGCAGCTTGTTTCGGTGGTGCTGAACGCGCCCGACATGTTTAACGATTGCATGGCGCTGATGGATTACGGATTCGAAAATTACGACAACAGGATCATCGTTAAAAAGGGCGAACTGATCGGGAATGTGGCGGTGAAAGACGGCATGCAAGACAGCTTTGCCGTATATGCCGACGAAGATATTGCCTATCCGCTGACAGACGACGAATTCTCAAAAGTCCAAAAGGCGGTTCATCTGAAAGACGAAGTTAAAGCGCCGGTCGATAAAGGCCAGGTGGTGGGAACGGTGGATCTGTGGCTGGGGGAAGAAAAACTATGTTCCGTCGAGCTGAAATCGGCCTGTCAGATCGGTGAAAATTCATATTCGTATCATTTGAACAAACTGCTGAGATTCTGGATAAATGCGAAGGCTTGCGATATGTAGATAAGAAGGAGGATTTTGTGAGGCTCAATAAATATATTGCATCGTGCGGAGCGGCTTCAAGGAGAGGGGCCGATGCGCTTGTGGAGGCGGGAAGGGTCACCGTCAACGGCCGTATTGTCCAAAACCACGGAGCCGATATCGACGAGAATGCCGATACGGTTTGTGTGGACGGCAAAAGGCTGAATCTTCAGCGCGCGTATGTTTACATCATGCTCAATAAACCGGCCGGCGTTCTTTGCACCTGCCATGACGACAGAGGACGGAAAACCGTGCTTGATATTGTGAGCATGCCGGATGCGCGGCTGTTTCCTGTCGGCCGGCTCGATTATGATACGGAAGGGCTTCTGCTCCTGACCAACGACGGCGATTTTGCTTTTCGTTGTACTCATCCGAGCCGTGAGAAGGATAAAACGTATTATGTGAGAGTGAAAGGCGCGCTTTGTGCAGAGTCACTCAAACGGTTGGAAAACGGCGTTGAAATAGACGGACGCATGACGTCAAGGGCTCATGTCAGCGTGCTGGAACGGCTTAAGGATATCACCGCTCTGTCAATGACGATCCATGAAGGCCGCAACCGTCAAATCAAAAAGATGTTTGAAGCGGTCGGCTGCCGCGTTGTTTACCTGAAAAGAACGGCGATCGGAAATCTGACTCTTGGAGACCTGCCGACTGGCCAATGGCGGCGTCTTTCCGATAAAGATTTTTCGCTTCTTGGAATTTTTCCGTTTTCAAAGCAGGACAAAGGGTGATATAATAGTATTGTGAATAAATGAACAAAACGGATGGCGGCGCGGTCCGACAACATGAAAATGGTTATCGGAAAGCTATAATCCGTTAAAACATGAAAAAACATTGAATTTTCAGTATTGATGAATTATTATATATCAAGATTGAAAAGATTAAAAATTCTTTAAGGAGGACACATATTTATGGCAATTAAGGTTGGTATCAACGGCTTTGGACGTATCGGAAGGCTCGTGTTCCGCGCGTCTGTCAGCAACCCGAATATCGAGGTTGTCGGTATTAACGATCCTTTCATCGATCCCGAGTACATGATTTACATGCTCAAATATGATACGGTTCACGGCCGTTTCAACGGGAGCGTCGACTTCACAGAGAACGCGATCATCGTCAACGGAAAGAAGATCGCCGTTTATGCGGCGATGAATCCTGCGGAGATTCCATGGAGCGCTTGCGGAGCGGAATATGTCGTGGAGTCAACGGGCGTGTTTACCACAACTGAAAAGGCGAGCGCTCACTTTACGGGCGGCGCGAAAAAAGTCGTGATTTCGGCTCCGTCCGCAGACGCGCCGATGTTCGTGATGGGCGTTAACCAGGATGCGTATAAGTCCGATATGAAGGTCGTTTCCAACGCGTCCTGCACGACCAACTGCCTTGCGCCCTTGGCGAAGGTCATCGACGACAATTTCGGCATTATCGAAGGTCTTATGACGACGGTTCACGCCACAACGGCCACGCAGAAAACCGTTGACGGTCCCTCCAAAAAAGACTGGAGAGGCGGCAGAGGCGCTGCGTTCAACATCATTCCGTCGTCCACAGGCGCCGCAAAGGCTGTCGGCAAAGTGATTCCGAAGCTGAACGGCAAGCTTACCGGCATGGCTTTCCGTGTGCCGACGGCCGACGTGTCCGTTGTTGACCTGACGGTCCGTCTCGCGAAGGAGACCACTTACGACGAAATCAAAGCGGCGATGAAAGCGGCTTCCGAAGGCCCGCTCGCGGGTATTCTCGGATATACCGAAGACGCCGTTGTGTCTTCCGATTTCATCGGCGACGCCAGAACAAGCATTTTCGATGCCGAAGCGGGCATCATGCTTTCGCCCACGTTCGTCAAGCTTATCAGCTGGTACGACAATGAATGGGGTTATTCCAACAAGGTGCTCATGCTTATTGAGCACATGGCGAAAGTCGATAACAACTAAAGTCAAAAAGGCTTCGGACGCATGTCGTCCGGAGCCTTTTTTGTATATCGGCTTTGGTTCACAATCAAAAAAGACGGCGGCATAAAATACCAGCCGCTTCAGCTTGTCGAAAAACCGACAGTTTTCCGGTTTTGCTTGTTCCTCGCAAGCTCGAAACGGCGCAAAACCGCAAGGTGTGGGCTGCGCGGGCAAAGCCCGTCTTGCCCACATATGTTATTCTTAGCTTTATTGACAGTCGAGGCGGCGGTATAAAATACCAGCCGCTTTTTTACATATCGCATTTCAGTCAGTCATTTCAAAAATACACATGTTCAATTTCATTGCCGCATATACATCTACCATGAAACAAAAGATTGTATGGCGCGGCGCGCTGCAAAAGTATCTCCCGACAAATATCCATGCGGCGCTTGCGGCGGTCGATGAAAATACGGCGGCGGAAATAGAAGAGATACGCTTGCGGGCGTCTAAGCCCTTGATGGTATATACATGCGAAAAGGGATTCTGCGTCAACGCAAACGGCTTTTTGTCAAGGACGGAAGGGATGATCGTATCGCGCGAGGATGTGGAACGCACATTCAAAGCGTTAACGGGATACTCGCCGTATGCGTATGAAGACGACGTGCGGCAGGGCTTTTTGACGCTTGACTGCGGCATAAGGGCCGGTTTGTCGGGAAGCGGACTGATGACGAACGGCTCGCTACGCACATATAAGACGATAAGCGGCATCAACTTCAGGATACCGAGAGAAGCGGTTGGCATTGCAAAAGATCTTGTTTCATATATCGCGGACGAAAACCGGCTTTTAAGCACGCTGATTATATCGCCGCCGCGGCTCGGGAAAACGACGCTTGTGCGTGACATCGCTCGGTGCGCGGGCAGCGGCATCGGCCTTGTGCCGTCGCGCGTGACGGTCGTGGACGAACGCTGTGAGATCGCGGCTGGCGTCAACGGCAACCCGCTTTTTGATGTCGGACGTGAAACGGATGTGATATCCGGCATCAATAAGGCGCATGGCGTATATATGGCGCTCAGAAGCCTGTCGCCCGATGTGATTGTGACGGATGAAATCGGCGGCAGCGGCGATCTTGAAGCGCTTCGGGAAGTCGCCAACAGCGGCGTCGTCATGATTGCAACGGCCCACGCGCCGGATTACGCCGCCCTCAAGAACAAGCTGTTTTTCCGAAAGGTTTGCGACGAACGCATGTTCAACGCCTATGTGGTGCTCGGCGCGTCGCTTGGCCGTATCACAGTCAGTCAAATCCATGACTGTTTGGGACAAGAGTGCCTGAAAGCACCGTTTCTGCTTTCGGAGGAGGCGGTATGAACCTGATTTTCTGCATGCTGATTGTGATCATCAGCGCCGCCATCGGCCGTCTGTTTTCGTCACGGATGAGCGAACGCCTGAACCTCATCAGAGAATACCAGGCCGCCTTTACACGTTTGACGGACAGCGTGACCGGCCTGAGGATTGAAATCATTATGGCGCTTCAAACCGGATCGGACGGACGCATCGACGCGCTGTTCAAAAGCTGCGCCGACGAACTCATTAAAAATCCGCGTCTGCCGCTTCATGAAATTTGGCGGAATCGGATGTCGCGGCTGTTAAAAGAGGGACTGACGAATGATGACTGGCAGATCATAACGGAGGGGGGGCTTGCGGCTGAAGCGATATGCGCCAACCCGACAGAAAAACAGGCGCAGATTTATCTGAACAGACTATCCGCTTATGCGGCGGCAATGGAGCAGGAGAAAATAAAAAAATGCAAGCTATACAATACGGCCGGCGTGCTGACAGGCCTTCTGATTGCGCTGCTGGTCGTATAAGGGAGGATGAAACTTGGATATCGATTTAATATTCCGGATAGCCGCAATCGGCATATTGATCGCGGTGCTCAATCAACTGCTTAACAGGGCGGGACGTGAAGACATAGCGACAATGGTCACAATCGCCGGGTTAATTCTCGTGCTGCTGATGGTGATCGATCTTGTCGGAGGCCTTTTTGAAAACGTCAAACGGATTTTTAATCTGTATTAGCTATGGAAATCGTACGCATTGTGCTTATCGGTATTGTGGCGGGCGTTCTTGTGGTCACCATCAAGCAAAAGCAGCCTGAAATGGCGCTGCAGGTCAGTATCGTGGCGGGGCTGATCATATTTATCTATGTGATCGATTATATTGTGATTGCCATTGAATACGTGAAAGATCTGGTGAATCAATACAACATACCGTATGAGAGCGTTACGGTGATACTCAAGATTATCGGCATCGCATACATATGCGAGTTTGCCGTCCATGTTCTCAAAGATACGGGTGAAAATTCGATCGCCGGCAAGGTTGAGATTGCGGGAAGGGTTTTCATTGTGGTGCTGTCGCTGCCGATTTTAAGCTCGTTTATGAAAATGGTGATTGGATTGTTGGAATAGCGGATGAAAAAAACGGTTATACTGGTGGTTCTGCTTTGCCTTTTGCTTGTTCCGCGGACAGCGCTGGCGGAAGACGATGTGGAGAAAGCCATCGAAGATGAAATCGCGGATCATATCGAAAGTGCGCTCGGTGCGGCCGATCTGCATGAAATCGAAACGTATTATAACGAATACGCACAAAACCTCGCGCCGTTAACAGGAGGAACCGACTTGCGCGGCTTCATGATGATGCTGATTGAAGGCGGTTCAAAGCTCGACTT
>JAJUJH010000054.1 GCA_029265435.1 Clostridiales bacterium | reverse complement strand
TTTGAAGGTTGAAACACCAAATAAACACCAAGTTGTAAGGCAATCTGTGTCTGCCGTACAGCTTGGTGTTTTTCTGTGTGGGAAGGCTTTTATGTGCTGTGTTTCGCGCACATCGGATATTTCGGGATACCGATATGCGGCTCTCATGGCTCAACTGTTGCCAGCGCCTCCCTGATGGTGTTAGAGGCCTGCACCATGGTTTCGGCATAGACATGAGCGTAAATGGTCTCCGTGGTGCGAGTGTCCCTGTGGCCCAAATGCTCGGATATTACCTTTACCGGAACACCCATATTTATCAGAAGCGAAGCGTTCGCGTGGCGAAGGTCGTGGATATGTATATCCGGGAAGTTGTGTTTAGCCAAAAGCTGTTTGAATTGCAGATTGATATAATTCTTTGACATATACTCTCCGTATGACCCGGTGAAAACGGCTCCTCGCTCTATCCAGCGGGTTCCTGCGACTTTACGGCGCTCATCCTGCCATGCTTTCTGCTCCCGTAGGATTTCCACCAGCTGCGGCGGTAAGGCAATCACACGGGCGCTGCTTTTCGTCTTGGGAGTGGAAAGCTGGTATTCACCGTCCAACCGGTAGAGATTGTATTTGACCGTAATCATGGCCTTGTCCAAATCAACTTCCTCCCAGTGCAGAGCAGTCAACTCACCAACACGCAGTCCGGTATATATGAGCGTTTTTATGACCCTGGGCAGCTGCGGATTGCTGAATTCATCGAGGAAGGCCATACACTTTTTTTACATTTTTAAAAATTACATTTGCCATATCTCCGGCTCTGCCGCAGGCGCGCTGCTGCGGCTCGCTGCCGGCATCGAACCGGCAGTATTACAACAGGTCTCCACACTGCTGTACCGTGAGCCCGACGGAAGCGTTACCTCCTTTTTTGTTTACTACACGATCCTAATTATGTGGAGTAGAATGCGGATACATTGGTATAGAAGATGATAGTGGACTCCTTCAAACACGATGAGCATCAACCGGCGCTGATTTTTCGCAAAGAATCCCGTAATATAATCTTTGTCGGGAAAGTGATTTTCATGATGCGGTCGTCTTTCCCGGAAATCAAGTCAATCAAGCGCCGGACAGCCGTAACCCCGATATCTTTAGCGGGAATATCGACCGTCGTTAATGCCGGCACCATATGCGCGCTCACGCTGATGTTATTAAAACCGATCACGCCGATATCTTCGGGGCACCGCAGCCCTTTTTTATGCATGAGGCTGAGTATGACGGAAGCAAGCGTGTCGCTTCCGGCAAAAATCGCATCGGGGAGTTTTTCCGACGATAGGAGCTTCTCGGTATACGAAGCGCACAGCTCCAAATCCCACTTGCAATTGTAGATAATGGATGGGTCAAATGGTATATTGTTGCTGAACAGCGCATCTCTGTAGGCCACCATCCGCAGGGAGTTTTCAAAGCTGACGCCGGGGGAATCGCCGCCGATATACGCGATACGCCTATACCCATGATCGATGAGGCAGTTCATGACCTGCAGATTGGATTCGAAATTATCGAAACCGATGCAGTTGAATTCATTACAGGGAATATCAATGGCAACGATGTGGGGAATACTTTCTTTAAGCTGCTGCAGCATTTCATCAGGCAGCTTCTCCATTAGGATCAGGCCGCTCAGCCCAAAAGAACACAGTTCGGACAGTACGGTGATATTCTCCAGCTCGTTGTAATTGCGCACAATAGAGATGAGAGCGTTGTGATTCACGCACTCTTCCTCTGCGGCTGACAGTATTGAAGTAAAAAACGGGTCTGAGTACTTTTCAGCGGACAAAGCCAGGATGCAGCCCAGGTATATTTTGCGCTGCGCCTTTTTGGGCGTCTTTACCGAATAATGAAGCTTTTTGGCCGCCTCAAGCACTTTTTTACGCGTCTCGCTTGTCACTTCAAAAGTGTAGTCGTTTGATAGTATACGCGATACTGTCGCGATGGAAGTTCCGGCTTCCCTTGCAACGTCTCTTATGTTTGCCATGCACCCTCTCCCAACGTTTACTAAACAGTATTATAAACCAGACACACAAAAAATACAAGACACCGAAGAAAAATTTTTAACACCCCACGTTTTTCTGACAAACAAGGGCATATTTAATGGGTTGCCAACCTTAATATCAGCAAAAATCACTCGGTATGTAAAATGTTATAATTATTTTTCATTTGCTATTTACAATTTAAACAATGCGTGGTATTATCATTTTAGTAAAACAGTCAAACAAATCACGCAAAAGTTAACTAAACACCAGGAGAACACATTTTATGAGAAAAAAGTTTGCGTTTATCGGTGCGGGTTCGCTCGATTTTACAAGGGGTCTTGTCAGGGACATATTGTCCTTCGAAGCTTTCCGGGATTGTGAAATATCATTGATGGACATAGATGACAGGCGATTGGAGTATGCCAGGAAGGGCGTACAAAAGATCATAGAAGCCGGACGGTATGACGCGGCAGTGAGCGCCACGCTGGACCGGAAAGTGGCGTTGAAGGGCGCAGACGGCGTCGTCATTACCATATTGCAGGGAGGTGTCGAGGTATGGCGCCACGATATAGAGATACCCATGAAATATGGTGTTGATATTTGCGTCGGCGACACAAGGGGCCCCTCGGGAATTTTCCGTTTCCTGCGCACCGCTCCGGCAATGCTCGAAATTCTCAGGGACATCGAAGACGTCTGCCCGAATGCCGTCGTATTGAATTACACCAACCCGATGGCGATGCTTGTGAGCTATATGCAATCGCAGTCCGGCGTGAACGTTACCGGGCTGTGCCACAGCGTGCAGGGAACGGCAGAACTGCTGGCCGAATGGATCGGGGCTGATATCCGGGATGTTGAGTATACATGCGCGGGCATCAACCATCAGGCATTCTATCTTGAGTACAAGGTCTGCGGGCAGGATGCATATCCGATGATATGGAAGGCGATCGAGCGTGATGATGTCGCCCGGCAGGAACTTGTCCGTATAGAGATGTTTAGACATTTAAAGTATTTTCCCACCGAGTCCTCCGGGCACAACTCCGAATACAATCCCTGGTTCAGGAAAAGACCAGATTTAATCGAGAAATACTGTACTCACGGCACACAGTGGAATCCCGGTGAGCATGCGTTTATACTGAAGGAGTATCTCGTGCTGGCCGATACATGGGAAGACGAGTACAACGCATGGCTGAAAAGCGAGAATATCGATCTTCAGCGCGGTGAAGAATACGCTTCCAATATCTTTAACGCAATATTCGGCGATAACACTCCATATAAATTCAACGCTAATCTGAAGAACAGAGGATACATTACAAATATAGACGACGGCGCATGTGTAGAAGTGCCGGCATTGGCCAGCAAATATGGAATCACTCCCATTGGCCGGATCACGCTTCCGCCCCAATTGGCGATAATGGTTGGACACTCTTCCAGGATTGAGGAGCTTGCGGTGAGGGCCGCCATCGAGGGGGACCCGGAGAAAGTATTTCAGGCGATACTGTTTGATCCGCTGACTGCGAGCGTGTGCAGTATGGAAGAAATACATTCCATGGTAAAAAAAATGTTTGAACAAAATGCGCCCTATCTGGGGTATTTCAGATCTCTAAAAATATAAGGAGGTTGAAAAATGAAAAAGTTGTTGTTTTGCATAATGGTTGTCATGCTGGTTCTTGGTACGGCAGCCTGCGGCGGAAAAGCAGTGTCCTCCGAAGCATCGGGCGCACAAGCAAACGCGGATAACGGAAAGGTTATCGAATTAACTTTCTGGGCACACCAGCAGCCGGCCTGGAACGATTCGTATCAGGCGATTGCCGATTCATTCACAGCTGAAAATCCCAACATCAAAATCAATTATGAATTCTTCCCATACGATCAGTTTGAGTCAAAGCTGCAGACCTCGCTGATAGCCAAATCAGGAGGAGCGGATATTTATGAACTGTGGGGCGGATGGGGAGTCGATTTCGCATCGACGGGCGCGCTGGCCGCAATGCCGGACGAACTGGCGAAAAGAATTCGTGACGACTCTTACCCCGCCACATACGGATCGCTCGAATATGACGGAAAATTATACGGCGTGCCGATGGAATTCAATATCGAGTGCGGCGGTATGCTCGTCAACCTCAAGCTGCTTGAAGAAAACGGTCTTAAGATCCCCGAAACATGGAAAGAATTGATCGATAGCGCCAAGAAAGCGACAGTCTTTGAAGGAGACCAAATAAAAATAAAAGGGTTCGATTTTGTCAACTGGGATTCCGTCTCTTTCCTGCTGACTTCAATGATATTAAGCAATGGCGGCCAATACCTGAACGTTGACGGTACCTTCAACTTTACTTCCGACCAGGCTAAAGATGCTTTTGGTGAACTGGCCAAACTTGTGTTAGAGGATAAAGTGACCGATCTTTACGGACTTACCGGCGGCGGAGATATGGAAAGCTACCAGCTGCTTTTCAGCGACATGGCGCTGTTTGTTCCCCGCGGGCCGTGGACAATCGCCGAAGGCATCGACACATTTAAGTTGACTTATGGCACCGATTTTACATATGCGGCGCTTCCGTGGTATGGTTCCAAACCTGCCTTTGCGGCGGAAACGGGATGGTCTCTGGTGGTTAACGGAAACAGCGAAAATCGGGAAGCAGCATTCAAATTTCTCGAGTATTTTTTCAAGGATGAAGTTGTGTTGAACCACAATATCAATTGCGCGATGATACCGCCTAAAAAAACGGTGGCGCAGAGTCAGGAATATATTGAAAAGATGCCTGAGGTGAAAATATTAGTGGATATCCTTGATAAATCCCAGTATATCGGCCATTTCAATACGGATGTATTCAAAGAAACGATCAACAATGTGTTCGTCGATTATTGTTCCGGTATATATTCAAGCATTGACGAAGCGCTCGCCGATCTTGAAGAGAAGCTGAATTCCAGTCTGAGGTAGGGACAGGTCCGTGTTACTTCACACGGGATTGAACCGGATGATTTCATCTCCCCGTCCGGTTCAATCCCAAACAAAAGCGGCTGGACGTATTCAAGGTGTTAAAAAATGAGAAACAAGAAATTCGTATTGCTGATACTGATACCTGCATTCTTCCATCTCGCCGTATTTATGCTGATGCCCATTATCGGCAGCGGCGTCATCTCCTTTATGGATTATAATCCTCTCCGTACGGATAATGCGTTTATCGGCTTTGATAATTATGTCAGAATGCTGGGCGACAAAGTATTTTATAAAGCACTGACCAACACGCTGATATTCGTGTTTTCAACAGTGGCGATCAACCTTGTTCTCTCGCTGACGCTGGCCGCGCTGATCAGCCAGCTGAAATCGAACAAGTCGCGCAGCTTTTTTCGCATGATCGTATTCATTCCGTGCGTTGCGCCCATAGTGGCTTCAAGCGTGGTGTGGGGAGGAATTGTTTTCAGAACAAAGGGCGGGCTGCTGAATATGATTGCGAATGCTTGCGGGGGCAATGCGGTTAACTGGCTCGGGGACGCCAATTTCCTGATGATATCCGTTATCATATTTACACTGTGGGCGGATATCGGCTACAACGTGATACTTTTCTCTGCCGGAATGGACGGCATACCTGCCGAGATTTACCAGGCCAGCGAAATAGACGGCGCGGGAAAGTGGAGACAGTTTTTCAGCTTAACGTTGCCGCTTCTCAGCCGGACCTTCGCTTTTGTACTGATCATGACATTAATCTCTCAATTTCAGATGTTTGCCCAGTTTGAGGTGCTCGCGTTTAAGAACGGGCCTCAGAATTCCGGGCTTGTGCTGACCAGTTTTATTTACAAGACTGCCTTTGTATATAAGGATATGGGATACGCCTCGGCAATCTCTATGTTCTTCTTTGTGATCATACTGGTGATTACGCTGATCCAGCAGCGGCTGAGCAAGGTGAAATGGGAGTATTGATATGAAAAGGGATAAAGCCAACCGGTTATTTATATTTGTCATATTGATGATCGTCGCTGTCGCTATGGTAATACCTTACTTCGCGATGCTGTCAAATTCATTCAAGACAACGAAGGAAACTCTCGCCAATCCCGAGCATATTCTGCCCCAGGAGCCTACGACGGAGGGGTATAGGAAGGTATTGTTTGAAGCTCCGTTTTTCAAATGGCTGGGAAACTCGGTGTTCATCACCGTGATAAACACCGTTACTGTTCTTTTTACCAGTTCGCTTCTGGGCTATGTTTTCTCGAAGTTCACATTCAAAGGCAAGAATGCATTGTTTATGCTGCTGCTGTCCACGATGATGGTTCCCGCTCAAACGACGATGATACCTTCATTTATATTAATAAACGCAATAGGATTGTATGACTCGCCATGGGCGCTGATCATTCCGGCTTTTATCAGCGCATTTGGCATATATCTTTGCAAACAGTTCTGTGATGAGATCCCCCGTGAGCTGATGGAGAGCGCGAAGATGGATGGCGCCGGGGATATGCGCATCTACTTTAAAATTGTGCTGCCGCAGATAAGACCCGCCATCGGCGCGTTGGGCATTTTCACCTTTATGGGTTACTGGAACGATTATCTTGGCCCGTTGATTTACCTGAATTCCACGGAAAGAATGACGCTTCCGCTCGCTCTTTCCTATTTCTCGAACGATCATGCGGCTGACCTTTCAGCAGTTATGGCCGCTGCTGCTTTGATCATGATACCGGTTACAATCGTATTCATATTGTTCCAGAAGCAGTTTATCAAGGGTATTTCCATGACTGGTATGAAATGACGGGAGGTATTAGGTGATGAAGGATATGCTGCTGCGCGAATACAGACCGAAAAGTGAAGCTGTTACCAGCGCGCATCATTACGACAAACCGCGCTTTGAAGTTATCGACATTCACACGCATATGGGCAAGCTGCTCCTTGGCCCCGATTACGATGTGCAATATGGCACGTCTCAGTTCATCGAAAGATTAAAAAGCGTTGGCGTAACACGTCTGTGCAACATGGACGGCTTTTGGGGAGACGAGTTCGACAGAATGCTCCGCAAAACGGCGGGGTATGAAGACCGGATATTCAATTTCATCTGGATAGACTGCAGCTGTATAGATGAGCCGGATTTTTCCTCTTCGGTACGCCGTCATATCGAAGAATCGGTCAGAAAAGGCGCCAGGGGGATCAAAATGTGGAAGGACATATCGCTGGAGACAAAGGATAAGTCTGGCCGGTATCTGCGGACTGATGACGAACGGTTTAATACCGTTTACGATACTGCGGCCGAACTGGGCATTCCCATCCTGATTCATATCGCCGATCCCGTTGCGTTTTTCAGACCTGTAGATAAATACAATGAAAGGTATGAGCAATTGATCGCCCACCCGGAGTGGAGTTTCTGCCAGCCGTACAGATATTCGTTTAATGAATTGATGGAGATGCAGGACAACATGATCGAGCGTCACCCGCATACTACGTTTATCGTCGCGCATTTCGGGTCTTATTCTGAGAATTTGGCACATGTGGGGCAGCGGCTGGACAGGTATCAGAATATGTACGTCGACATTGCCGCCCGCATCGACGAACTGGGAAGAGTGCCGTACAGCGCCCGGGACTTTTTTATCCGCTATAAAGACCGGATATTATTTGGCAGTGATTGCACGCCTCTTTCTTATGGTGAACATCAGACTGCTTACCGGTTCCTGGAATCAAGGGACGAGTATTTTCCTTACTGGCCGGAGGATGAAGAACCGGACGGCGGCCGCTGGCGGATATACGGGCTTGGACTGCCCGACGACGTATTGGAATATGTGTATAACAAAAACGCCAAAAGATTACTGCGCATTGAATAACAGAAAACACTGAACAAAATTATATGGAGGTAACACCAGTATGATAAAAGCAAAAGCGGCATTCGTTGTGTATGGAGTTCATAAGGATGGGCTTAAAGACCCCATGGGCAACCTTTTTATTGACGAAGCGGTTATTGAAAAATCCAAAAAGGCGCTGAGAGATGAGGGCATTGAGCTGGTAGAAAACGATCTCGTCGTAGCCACAAAGCAGGAAGCCAAACAGGTGATCTGTCCTCTTGCAAAGGACGACAGTGTCGACTGCCTGGTGCTGTTTTCGGGCACATGGATTTGGGCCGCCAATTTAATTGGAGCTATCCGGGAATATGCGAAGACAGGAAAAGGCATCATTATATGGACATATCCCGGGTCTCAAGGGTGGAGGCCTGTGGGAGGGCTGGTATTAAAAGCGGCTCTGAAGGAAGTGGGCATCAAACACAGGTTTGTCTATGGGCGCGCCGAAGACAGGGAAGATTTGGACCGCATCGTGAGCTACATCATGGCCTCCGCCGTAAAGAACAAAATCAATATGAGCACGATGGGCGCTTTCGGCGGCAGGGGAATGGGCCAGACGTGCGGTGTGGCTGATCCTTCGCAGTGGATGAAGGTATTCGGTATTGATATTGACTCGCGCGATACCACCGAACTGATCAAAACCGCGGAATCCGTAAGCCAGGAAGAGCTGGAAGCGGTGTACGCGAAGATGAAAACGAAGTTCCGCAGCATGCCTGTGAAAGATGATGTGACGGAGCGCTCGGTAAGGCTGTATGTCGCGATAAGAAAGCTCTTGGATAAATACGGGTTCGATTTCTATACGATTCAATCCTATCCCGGTTTGGCAGACGACTATGTGGCCAGCTGCTTTGCGCAAAGCATGATTCTGGACGATGGCATCCCCACGTCTACGCTGTCCGATTTTAACACGGCGATGACCAGCATACTGATGATCTATCTCGGCAGCGAAAGAGTGTACTACGGCGATTTCCAATACATAGACAAAACCAACAACGAAATCAAGATCATCGGCGACGGCGCGATACCGCCTTCTCTGGCCAACAAGTATGGAGCTGGATTTGCGCAGCATGGGATACCCACCGAAGGGGCCGCTGGCGGGCTTTCCGTCGAAGCGGTCTGCAAAAAAGGCAGGGGCGTGCTCGGGAGAATATGCAGAGTGGACGGGCAGTTCAGGCTGGTGGTTGCAAGGTGCACGGTCACGGAGCCTTCGGATGACGAGATTGAAACGAGAAGGAAGGAGTGCGGCATACCGTTCTGGCCCCACGCATTTGTGACGGTAGACGCAGACATGGACGCGCTGCTGGAACATTGGGATAACGAATATGCCTGTCTGGGGTATGGAGACCATCTGTATCAGCAGATGCTGGACTTCGCGGAGCTTGTTGGCATCGAGGCAATCGCATTATGATAGACGAAGATATTATCAGTAAAGTCGGCAGCCTGCGCCAGATCGCCGGGACCCGGCATTGCACTCTGATAGACGGCGCGGCGAACGGTACCCGTATGATCGACGTCAATACCGGGGCAGGGTTAACGTTTTCAATCCTGCCCGACCGGGGCCTTGATATCGGAATGGCTGCTTACAAAGGCATCAACTTTACATACCTCAGCCCCCAGGAAGAGATGAACCCCGCGTTTTGCAGGATATACAAAAATGAATGGCTGCGAACATTTTTTGGAGGCCTGCTGACGACCTGCGGTCCCGCAAACTTCGGCCCATATTGCACTGACGATGGGGAAGAACTGGGTATCCATGGCCGATTCAACTGCATACCTGCAAGCCATGTGTGCGACCGTACCAGAATTGAAAATGGAGAGATAGCCATTGAGGGCACTATAAACGATTCTGTTTTGTTCGGGGAGAAGCTCAGCATAACGAGGACGATACTATCCGTGGTGGGATCAAACAGCATAACGGTAAGGGATACGGTCAGAAACATGGGAGGTCGGTCTTCACCGTACATGATGCTGTATCATATCAACTTTGGCTATCCATTCTTGGACAAAGGAACAAGAGTGCAGGTCAACAGCTGCCATGCTGAGGGGTATGATGATTACTCGAATGAGCATTTGGGAACGATCAACAGTTTCCATGAACCCCGGGCAGACGTCCGGGAAAAGAATTATCTGCACTGTTTTGACGTGGAAACCGGCATAGCGAGCGCAACCAACGACGTGCTTGGTTTCAGCGTTTCCGTCCGTTTTAATACATCTTTCCTGCCGTACCTGACACAGTGGAAGTGTGAACAGATCAGAGATTATGTGCTGGCACTGGAACCCTGCAGTTCCCCGTGTGTCAGCAGAAAAGAGCTGCGGAAAAAAGGGCTGCTCAAATTTATTGAACCCGGAGAAGCGGTAACCAACACCATAACAATCGAGGTTGACGGCGTATCTTGTGCGTAAGTGAGGAGGATAAGCCATGGCTTTACTCGGCCTTGATATCGGCACAACGGGTGCTAAAGCAACAGCTTTTGATATCGAGGGTCATGTGATTTCGTATGCGTATCAGGAATACAATCTTGATTTCACGGACAACCGCTGCGAGTTTACCCCCGAGGCTATTTTCGAAGCGGTTAAAAGTGTCATCAAAAGAGCGGTCAGCCAGGCGGCGCCAGTTCATATTGAAGCGATATGCGCTTCATCCATTGGCGAAGCATTCATACTGCTGGACAAAGATGGCTGCGAGCTGGTCAACAGTCCCATCTATCTGGATGCCAGGGGGGGAGAGGAATGTGCCCTGCTGGCGGAACACTTTGGCGCAGATAGAATAATGGGTATTACGGGGCACCCGCCGGCCGCTATGTATTCCATATGTAAGCTGATGTGGTTCGCAAGGCACGAGCCTAAGCTGCTGGAAAAAGTGAAGTACCTTCTTTTTTTCGGCAATTACGTGATGTATAAACTGGGTGGCCGCCCGGTAACTGATTATTCTCTTGCGGCGCGCTCCATGTGCTTTGATATCCACAGCAAACAGTGGTCCGGCGAGATAATCTCATATGCCGGCCTGGATACCGGAATCTTTCCGGAAACGGCGGCAGCGGGTACCGTCATTGGGAATATCTCTTCCGGTATTGCGCAGGAGCTGGGAATAAACAATACCGCAAAGCTGGTGCTGGGCGGTCACGACCAGGTTATGGCGGCCATCGGCGCGGGAGTTATAAAACCGGGGCAGGCTGTGAACGGTATAGGTACCGTTGACTGCATTACTCCGTTGTTCAAAGGGGTCCGGATCAATAACAGAATGCTTGCGGCATCTTTTGCAAACGTTCCTTATGCAGAGGATGATACCTTCGTTACATATGCTTTCAATTTCACGGGCGGCTCGCTGCTGAAATGGTTCAGAGATACATTCGCGGCGTGGGAGAGCAAGGATGGGGATGCAAACCTGTATGAAAAACTCAACCGCGAGGCTCCGGCTGAGCCGACTAATTTGCTCGTCCTGCCGTATTTTGGGGGGACGCCGGTGCACAGAATGGGCGCTGATTTGAAAGGGACGATTACGAACCTGACGCTGGCGACAAACCGGGGTGAAATATACCGCGCCTGCATGGAAGGAGAAGCGTTCGAGATGCGCTATTATCTCGAAATGCTGAAGTGCAGCGATATCGGTATTGATGAGATGCGTACGGTGGGCGGCGGGTCAAGATCGCCCCAATGGCTGCAGATCAGAGCGGATATATTCAATAAGATGATCGTCACAATGCAATGTGAGGAAGCGGGAACGCTCGGCGCAGCGATGCTGGCTGGCGTTGCAACGGGGCACTACAGTTCGATTGAGGATGCGGCGGAATTTGTTCCGCAGATCAAAGCATATTACAGTCCGGGGAAAAACTGTGCTTTCTATGAAGAGAAATATCAAAAATACGTTTCGCTGTGCGAAAGGATGAGCGGGTATACCTGATTGATATCATCCGGTAATACAAAGATGCGAGTACGTGGTGCGGTAATTCTGAGGAGGAGCTTTATGATAGGTACAAAAGAAATCATTGATATCGCCTGGAAGAAAGGTTTTGTCATACCCGCATTTAACATTCCTTATCTGCCTATGGTTAAACCTGTCGTCCAAGCCGTAAGAGACGAGAATTCATTTGCGCTAATTCAGGTTGCCAGGTTGGAATGGGAGAAGTTTAAATCGGGCAGCCTGGAAGCGGTGCGCGACGAGTATAAAAAATGGGAAGATACGGACCATGTCCGGCTACATCTTGACCATGTGCCGGTGATTGATGAAGACAATTTAACGGTGGATTATATCAGTATTATAAACAGGGCGGTTGCGCTTGGATACCAGTCTGTCATGATAGACGGCTCAAGGCTGCCGCTTGAAGCTAACATACTGGCAACCAAGGCGGTTTGCGAACTTGCACATCAAAAAGGCTTGCCATGCGAAGCCGAGCTTGGGACCGTGCTGGGCCATGAATCGGGCCCTCTGCCTCCTTACGAGGAGTTGTTTGAGAGCGGAAAAGGCTTCACCAGGGTGGATGAAGCGGCTTTTTTTGTACAAAACAGCGGCTGCGATTGGCTGTCGGTAGCGATTGGCAATATCCATGGCGCAATATCCAAATCTGCCCGCGGACGGGAGAAGCTTCATGCAAGGCTGAATATTGAGCATTTGAGAAATCTCAAAACAGTGACCAATATACCGCTTGTGCTGCACGGCGGATCGGGAATAGAAAAAGCATACCTCATGGATGCAATCAAAAATGGAATCGCAAAAATCAACGTTGCGACGGAGATCCGTCAGGCATATGAGAGAGGGATTCAGCACGGCAGTGTTGAAGCCGGAAGAGAAGAGGTCTATTTGAAGACACGAGAGTTGATCCGGAACTTATTTGAAATCACGGGGACAGCTGATCTGATAAAATCGGAGCGATAAAGTGAAAACGGTCATATGCGGCGGCTAAAATATCGGCCGCGGAACCAACGGCAATTATGCCGGAATTGGGCTTATCGATGTGACGGCAGGTTTAACCAGTCGTTTGTACGAGAACCGGATTGCTGCTTCGGACAAGAGTCCCCGATTTTTAAACATGTAAAGCAAGCTGATGGTTCGGAAAAAACCGCAAATTGCAAATGCAAGTTGGACAGGTGTAGTAGTAGGATAGTGTACACCGATGGAGGCCAGCCTTCTCACATGGTTTCGCAAACGCATATCTGCCGAGATGCTCTCTGAGATTAATGACTTTATCATCGGGCGCAAAGTGATCGGTGAGACAGAGAAAAAAGACCCGCCCGACGAACCGCCGGCGGCAGGCGGTGGTAAAAATGAAGATGAAAACAAAGGGACTCTGATACTGGACGCGACATGCGTACCATCTGATATTCGGTTTCCGACGGATATATCACTGCTCAACGAAGGCAGGGAATGCCTTGAGGGAATTGTTGACGAGTTGTATGAATTGGGGCTCACGAACGGCGTTAAGCCCAGAACGTATCGGCAGGTTGCCCGTCGTGACTACCTTCGGTTTGCCAGGAACCGCAAGCCCGCAAAGAAACTGATCCAAAAGGCCATCAAGCATCAGCTTGGCTATATGCGTCGTAATCTTGCGGCGATCGAAGGCTTTGATATAACAAAACTATCGTCTAAATCGCAGCAAAGGCTGGGGGTGGTGCGCAAACTGTATGAACAGCAAAAGCAAATGTACGAAAACAAAACGCATCAAGTATCGGACCGGATCGTGAGCATTCATCAGCCTTGGGTAAGGCCTATCGTTCGTGGCAAAGCGACAGCAGATGTTGAGTTCGGAGCCAAGGTAGCCATCAGTGTGGTTGGCGGGTATACCAGAATAGAAAATTTAAGCTGGGATGCTTACAACGAGAGTACAACACTTCAGGCGACAGTTGAAAGATACAAAGAGCAAACAGGATTTTATCCACAGCGAATACTCGCTGACAAGATATACAGAACCAGAGACAACCTGCAATACTGCGATAAGCACCATATTCATATGAGCGGCCCAAAACTTGGACGTCCGCCGAAGGATAAGGCGCTCTATGCGCAGCAATGCCGTGATGAACGCAGAGATGCTGGAGAGCGAAACGAAGTTGAGGGTAAGTTTGGAACCGGCAAGCGTTGTTACGGGCTTGATCGGCTCACTGCCCGCCTGAAATCTACCTGTGAGACTCAGATACACATGATCGTAATGACCATGAATCTTTGGAAACGGTTAAGGAATTTTTTACGCCAAAATTGCAGATTGATCTCTCAGGTGATTTGGAAGCTGATATATGCTGTAACGACTCGACGAATTCAAATGGCTGTGTAAATCAGCAGACCCTACGTTAAGTGCGGCGTCTGCAAATCACAGATCGGGATATCGCTCAAACGGTAAAAAAAAGAATACAACTCGGCCCGGTTAAGGGACGCCGGCCTTAATAACAAAGGCCGCGTGTATAACGAGTGAATCACGCTTGATCAAGCGCGCCACCCCTGTCGGATCATCAGAATCCGACGGACGCGGTCGGAGCCTTACAAGTAGCTGTACAGCTATGCGTAAGGCTCTTTTTTTGTCCTTTCAGGCTGAACAGCGGAAAGGACAAGGATGGACGGCATTGCCCAGGCCCCGGCGCGGATAGCCCGCGCCCCTCCGAACCCGGATTTTTTGTTCTTCAAAAATCTGAATTTCGGAGGAAAGGCAAATGAAATATTGGCAAAAAGCAAGGAATTACAGGAAGTACGAGCGCGAGGACGGCACATTCGTCCACATCATCACGGTGGACGGCGAGGACGTGGAGGTCAGCGCTGAAGTTTACCAGGCATATTCGCAGACCGACCGCAGGGAGCGGTACCAGGCCGAACGGAACGAAAGCATACTGCTGTCGCTGGAAAAGCTCGCGGAAGATGAGATGCAGCTATCCTATTTGACGGACAAGCATATCGAGTCTGCTGAGGATACGGCAATCAGAAGTCTGCTTAAATCTCAGTTGGCCGAAGCGTTGACGCTGCTCAGTGAAGAAGAACAGAGTCTGATTCAAGCTATCTATTTTGAGGGTGTGTCTTTTCGGGCGTTATCCGGCCAAAGTGGAATTCCCGTCATGACGCTGCACGACCGTATTCGCAAGATCATCGTAAAAATGACAAAAAGGATGCAGTAAAAAATAATTCCGTACACCTGTACTGATTTTCGGGATGGACAGTGAGGGGGAAAAACGCCTCCTCACTGAACCTTCAAAATTACATAAACAGCGGTACGGGAAACGACCGGTGAAACGAGCGAAGCGGAGGAAGCGCCGTGACCCACGCCTAACGGTGTGGCAGCGATCCATTCCAGCTGCAAGCGGATAGTGGCATATCCGCCGCCAGGACTTTCGCCGGAGGATAATAAGACGCGAATCGTTTGCCTGCACGTCAGACAGGTTGGCTGCCCGGAGATTGAAAGCAGTAGAGATCGCCGGTAAAAACCAGCGGATGGCCCCAAAAGCCCTGGGCCGACCCGTACCGTGCCCCTTCGCCGGGGGTGGTGATAAATACGGCGAAACAACGATGAACGAT
>JAJUJH010000007.1 GCA_029265435.1 Clostridiales bacterium | reverse complement strand
CCCTTCAGCACAAACCTGCCCACCATCTCCTTGAGCATCGCCGCCTGGCTCGAAAGCTCCTCCGCCGCCGCCGCTGTCTGCTCGGATACGGCCGAGTTGTTCTGCACCACCTGCGACATCTGCTCGATGCCCGTATCCACCTGCCCGACCGCGGTTGCCTGCTGGCTGGACGCCTGTGCGATCTGCCCCACAAGCTTCACCGCTTCTTCCACCGTCTCTACAATGCGGTTCAGTGCGGCCGCCGTTTCATCGGCGATCTTCGTGCCGGCCTCCGTTTTCCTGATCGACCCTTCGATCAGCTCCGTCGTCTCCTTCGCCGCCTGCGCACTGCGTGCCGCCAGGTTCCTCACCTCTTCCGCCACCACCGCGAAGCCTTTGCCGTGCACGCCCGCTCTCGCCGCTTCCACCGCCGCGTTCAGCGCCAGTATGTTCGTCTGGAACGCGATATCGTCGATCACCTTGATGATCTTCGATATGCTCGACGACGATTCGTTGATATCCTCCATCGCCGCTTGAAGCGCCTTCATCTGCTCGTTGCCGCGCACCGCCTGTTCCTTCGCCTGCTCCGACATCTCGTTCGCTTTGTTCGCGTTCATCGCGTTCTGTCTCGTCTGCGCCGCTATCTCTGTCACCGACGCGGTCAGCTCCTCTATCGACGCCGCCTGCTCCGTCGCCCCCTGCGATATCGCCTGACTGCCGTCGGATACCTGCGATGTCCCCGATGCCACCTGCTGCGCCGCGGTATTGATCTCGCTCAGCAGCTCGTTCAGCGACGCGCTGATGCCGTTGATCGAATCCTTCAGCTCGACAAAATCTCCCTTGTATTCCGATGTGATCTCCACGTTGAAATTCCCCCGCGCCATCTGCCCGAGCACATCGGATATCTCCCGGATATACCCGTTCAAAGCGTCGATCGTGCCATTCAGCGCGTCTTTGATCTCCGCGTGGTCGCCGAGGTAATTTCCTTTCACGCTGACGCCAAGGTTTCCTTTCGCCATCTCTCCGAGCACCATGCTCGCCTCGTTGACCGGCTGTATCACCGCGTCGAGCGTATTGTTGATGCCTTCGACGATTTTTTTGTAATCGCCCTGATGCCTGCTTGCATCCGCACGCGTAGACAGCCGTCCGTTGACGGCCGCTTCAATCAGCATATTCGTATCCGCCACGAGCGCCTGTATAGCGTCAAGAATGGCTCTGAAGGATTCCAACAATTCCCCTGATTCGTCCTTCGCGTGATAATTTGTCCGCTGAATATTTGTATCGCCCACGGCAAGCTGTTTGGCCACATCGTTCAAATGCCTGATCGGTTTGCTGATGGCTCGCGATATGATGAACCCCAATATAAAAGCGGCGAAAACGGCAAGCACGGAAATGCCGATCATCGTCATCAAAGCGTTGGCGGATATCGTTTGATTCATTTCCGCCGTTTGGGCCGCGGCTGCCGACACCGATTCAAAAAGTGAGAAAAAACCGTCTCTCAGCGCAGAACCAAGCTGAACCATGGCCGGATCAGCCGTGGTTCTTTCACCCTTGAGCGCGGATTGGTTGTTCTCTATCATCGCCGGCTTGTATTGCTCCCAGTTTTTTTGAATTTCTTTCAACAGGGCCAGGCTGTCGGCATTTGTTATCGTCTTATCACAGTTCGAAAGATATTCGTCCATCTGTTTGAAGTTCTCGTCGAGCTGAGCGGTCAAATCGTTTTTCTCGGTTTGGTCCTGCGCAATAAGCAGCTTCAGGCTGTTATACCGAATCTGCATAAACACGATTGCGGCGTTGCCCGCATATTCCATCCCCATCGTGTTTTCCTCATAAAGCGCACGGCTGTTATTTTCCATGCTGCTTACACTGCTCACGCCGACCGCTCCGACCGACACAACCAACAATGTCACCAACAAGAATCCCCCGACAATTTTCTTCCCGATTTTCATATTCCTAAACCACTTCATACTTCATCCCATCCCCCTTTTCTTTACGTCTATTTTCTCATTGCCTATATGAAAAAACGGCCGAATCCTGTTTGAATCATGCATGTACGATGATGAAATGAACGACCGTTCGTCTTTATATTTATCGTAATAAACCGAATTTGACTTAATAAAAAGTGAATTGGTAATATTTAAGAGAATTCAAAAGCAGAGTGCAATGCCGTTCCAGATATGATGCCAATAAGACTCAAAAACCGCTTCGTCATGCCCCATCGTCGCCATCCAGTCAAAGTAGCCTTGAACACACAGCATGAATGAAATAAAAAAAGAACGAAAAGCTTTGGGATCTGCGAGTTTTTCATTTTTCCCCTTCATGTTTTCGTATAGTTTATCGATAAGCCGCTTATCAAAATGCCAGTTTGCCACAGCAATCCTTGATGACGTCTCGTTGCCGCCGTCTATGTAAAAGCCGCGCTTCCAAAGAAGCAGCCGCTCACGGCATGAAAACACGTCAATCAGACTCCGGAAAAAGCCTTTAAACACAGCCTCTGTCGATCCATGAATCAAGCTGTTGAAAGCTTCGCAGAGTTTCGACATAATATCGGCCATTTGTTCTTTAAGAATCGACTCATATATATCCTGTTTGCAGGAAAAATGGGAATAAAGCGACTGTTTTTTAAGCCCGACCGCATTGGCAATATCCTGCATGGATGTCGAATCGTATCCCTTGTTTGCAAAAAGTATAAAAGCCGCGTTCTTTATTTCTTCTTTGCTTGCCATAGTGATAACATCCGCCTTTATTCAAATTGCCTGTGATATTATCGATTTTACATGAGTTTCCCGTCAATTTCCATTAAAATATTCTTTTATTCACGCGGCGCATGGACAGGCGAATCCATGCACAAAAAAAGGGCTCCGCGCATCGTTTTACGCAGAGCCCATTCCGATTGGTTCAATACTTCCCGAACTCACCGCCGTCAATTTCTAAGACATTCATTGTTTCTCCGGCCTTTGTTTCTTTTTTCGCAGAAACAAGCTGTGATTTCTTCACCTCCTCCTCTTTGAGGTTGAACCTTGCAACCATCTCTTTGAGCATGACGGCTTGTCCCGAAAGCTCCTCAGCGGCCGCGGCGGCCTCCTGCGACGTCGCCGAATTTGTCTGCACCACTTGCGACATCTGCTCAATACCCCTGTTCACTTCCCCGATTGCGGATGCCTGCTGGTTGGATGCGGAAGAAATCTGAGCCACCAGTTCAACCGCGTTTTGAACGCTTTCAACGATAAGCGACAGCGCATGCGCGCTTTCGTCCGCGAGTCTTGCACCGGCCTCCGTCTTCCTCATCGACCCTTCGATGAGCTCCGTTGTCTCCTTCGCCGCTTGCGCGCTTCGCGCCGCCAGGTTTCTGACTTCTTCGGCCACCACCGCAAAGCCTTTGCCATGCACACCCGCACGTGCCGCCTCCACCGCCGCGTTCAGCGCCAGTATGTTCGTCTGGAACGCGATATCGTCGATCACCTTGATGATCTTTGATATGCTGGCGGACGACTCGTTGATCTCCCCCATCGCCGCTTGAAGCGCCTTCATCTGCTCATTGCCCTTCATAGCGTTTTCTCTTGCGGTCTCCGACATCTCGTTCGCTTTGCCCGCGTCAATCGCATTCTGCCTAGTCTGCGCCGCAATCTCCGTGATGGTTGACGTAAGCTCCTCAATGGATGCCGCCTGCTCCGTCGCCCCCTGCGATATCGCCTGACTGCCGTCCGAAACCTGAGATGTACCAGCGGCCACCTGCTGCGCCGCAATGTGAATATCCCGCATCAGTTCATTCAGAGACGCGATGATTCCGTTGATGGACTCCTTCAGCTTGATGAAATCGCCTTTGTATTCCGAGGTAATGCCCACATCCAGATTGCCCTCGGCCATGCTTCCCAGCACATCGGAAATTTCCATGATATATCCATTGATGGCATTGATGGTACTGTTCAGCGCCTCCTTAATCACTGCATGGTCGCCCTGGTAGTCGCCAGCCACCGCGACATTGAGATTGCCCTTGGCCATCTCTTCAAGCACGGCGCTAGCCTCCTTTACCGGTTCGATCACCTTATCCAGCGTATTGTTGATGCCTTCCACGATTTTTTTGTAATCACCCTGGTGCTTGCTTGCATCGGCACGCGTGGAAAGCCGTCCGGCGACGGCCGCATCAGTCAGCATGTTTGTATCCGTCACAAGCGCCTTTATCGCATCGAGGATCGCTCTGAAGGATTCCAGCAATTCTCCCGCTTCATCCTTGGCATGGTAATTTGTCCGTTGAATATTCGTATCGCCCACGGCAAGCTGTTTCGCCACATCGTTCAGATGCCTGATTGGTTTGCTGATGGTGCGGGATATGAAAACAGCCATAAGCACCGCGATGATCAGGGTGATGACGCTCACCGCAATCATCAGCACGGATGCGCTTTGAGCCGTCGCAGCGTTGCTGTTCGCTTTTTCAGAAGCAACTGCCGCCACTTTTTCAAACAGCGCCAAATACTGCTCGCGAAGCTCGCTGCCGATTTTCACCATGTTTTCGTCAACCGCCTGTTGCTCGCCCTTCAGCGCCTTTTCATTATTGCTGAGCATCGAGGGCTTATACTGATCCCAATTGGCTTGTATCGCCTGAAGCTGCGTGAGTATCTCCGTGTTCTTAATGGTCTGCTGGCTTTGCGTGAGCAGTTCGTCCATCTGGCTGAAATATTGGGCAAGCTCTGTCGCAAGCTCCTCTTTGGCGCTTTGTTCATCCGAATAAAGCAGCTTTAAGCTGTCGTAACGGATCTGCATAAATATGATCGCCGCGTCGCCCGCCTGCTTGAGCCCCAGCGTGTCCTGCTCGTACAAAGAAGCGTCGCTGTTTTTGATATTCTCGATATTGATAATGCCCACTGTTCCTACCGCAACGGCGAGTATCGCGACAATCAAAAAGCCGATGACCAGCTTTTTTCCGATTTTGAGATTTCTGTACCACTTCATTATTCGTCCGCCCCCCTTATAAGCTTTCAATCAGTTTTGTTTCATCCTCGCTGAACAGCTTTTCACAGTCCAGCAGCAGACTCACTTTTCCGTTTACTTTACCGATGCCCGACAAATATCCGCGGCTGCCCGTCATATTAATGTCAGACGCGGGAACAATGTCTTTTTCATCAATCCCAAGCACTTCCGTGACGCTGTCAACAATCAGCCCGACGCTAATCTTTCCCGTCTCCACCACCACGATGCATGTCCTGTCCGTATACTCAAAGTCTTTCCTGTTCAGACGGCGGTGCATGTCGATCACCGGGATGATCTTCCCCCTTAGGTTAATAATGCCTTTCACATACATCGGCGCTTCGGGAAGCGCATTGATCGCTTGCATACCGATTATTTCCGTCACGAACTTAATCGGAATCCCAAAAACCTCCGAATCAATGAGAAACTCCAGATACTTCCCGCTTTGAGTATCTTCATCTTCAGCCAGCACGTACTGATTCAATGCCATATTTTTCACCCCCCTTTATAAATAACAGCCGGAATCGAACAACTCCTT
This sequence comes from Clostridiales bacterium, assembly GCA_029265435.1. GTDB lineage: Bacteria > Bacillota > Clostridia > Christensenellales > SZUA-584 > SZUA-584. Next base: position 34,126 of record JAJUJH010000007.1, on the reverse strand, counting down.
TATGCCCACCTCCTCGTTCATCATCCGAAGCGACTGTCTTCTGTGCACAACTCTGAACCCTTTTTCATTCTCAAGAAAAATGGCTGCAATATCAGGGTCAAACTGGGTTCCCGCATTCGTTTTGATTTCACGGCATGCCTCTTTATGCGGTTTGGCTTCTCTGTATGGTCTTTTTGTCGTAATCGCGTCGTAAGCGTCGCAAACGGCGACCACCCGCGCAATCAATGGAATGTTGTCTCCAGAAAGGTTATATGGATAACCGCCGCCGTCCCATCTTTCATGATGGTATACGGCCGCGTCAAACAGAAGGCTTTTTATTGACGGCTCGATATCAATGACATCCGGGTTTTTTTCAAAATATTCTTTTGCATAGACCGGGTGCATTTTGACTTTTTTATATTCTTCCGGGGTAAGCAGATCGCTTTTTTTAAGAATTTCGACCGGAATCCACGCCTTACCAATATCATGGAAAAAACCATAATGATTGAATCTTGACAATTTGTCAACATGATTTTGATAGCTTGCGTATTGAACCATCAGCCGCAGCAACTCATTGGTCAGCTCGCCGACGCGCTGCATGTGCCAAAGCTCTTGAATGGGAATAGATGCGATCACAGTGTCAAGACGCTGCCCGGGAAAGATTTTAGCCCCCATTTTAACAACCTTTTCAGTTATGCTTTTTTTGTGTTTGTCTTCTTTGCCGATATAGATAACTGCTTAAATTAGCTCAATCAGGGATCACTGTTTCTTGATAACAACTTTGGCTTTTATCCGCCGCAGTATATCTTATACTGCGGCATATGAGGCGGAAGCGCCATTTTATCGAGGCGAACTTGTTCCGCTTATGGTATCTGACGGCGTACCTGTCATCTGCAAGCAGTGCATCGCGTTTAATTTTTCAATCGCTTTCTTTTTCTGTTCCATTAACGAGTGAGCGTAAATATTGAGTGTATTCGTTACCGAAGCATGACCGATCAGTTCGCTGACCGTTTTGATATCAACACCCATTTCCAATGCACGCGTTACGAACGTATGGCGGATCGTATGGAACTTCCGATGCTCAATACCCGATGCTTTGAGTATGTTGACATAGTATTTCTGCAAAGACCGCGTATCCATCGGCGTCTTTTTTCCTGATAGCAAATAATATTCTACATGATTGGGAATTTCGTATTTTTTGAGGATCTCGTTTAAAAAATCGGGTATGGGTATCTGGCGCTGGGAGCTTCGGTTCTTCGGCGAGCTGATATAAAGGACCGTCTTGCTTTCTCCGGCTCCAAAATTCTTCTTCCGGGACAATGTCGCTCTGATTGTCAGCGTATTTGAGGTAAGATCAATATCCTTCCATTTAAGTGCGCCAAGCTCTCCAAGCCGCAGTCCGGTATAAAAACACAGGAGAATGCAAACGGATTTTAAACATTCATCCGATAAAAGCGTTTTCTCGATTTTTTTCTGCTCCTCAACCGAAAAGACCTGAATCATTTTTGCCGGGATTTTTGGCAGCCGTATTGCGTCAAGAAATGTTTTTTTTAAATGCTCATCTGTAATGGACGACCGGATAGCTACCTTCAAAACCGTCAATATTTTGTATTGATATGCGTATGACAGTGAAGGAATATTGCGAATATACGCCGAAAACCCTTCTAATTCCGGTTTTGAAAGCGGCTTCGTTTTCGTTTTTTCAAAGTACGGCAAAACATACGTTTTGATGCAGTAAAAATAATTTTCGTAGGTTGAAAGTTTCACCCGCGAGGCGCATTCGTTCAGCCAATTTTCAAGCATTTCAAGCTTGTTTTGGCTCGTATATGAATCTGCTTCGTTCGCTTCAGCAGTGTTTTTGATCTTTTCAATTTTCTTTATTTTTGCTTCCGAATAAGTTTTTCCATATACGTATGCATATTGGCCGTCAGCTTTTTTGATTCTTGCCTCCCACCGTCCGTCCTTTCTTTTGTAAATATTCTCGCCGCGTTTGCTCATGATTATTTCTCCTTTCCTGACTGTTATTTTGACGACGTAAACTCATTATATGATTATTAAAGCGATGGGAGCACGCCTTTTTTCGACAAATATAATTAAATTTCAACATAAAAATTCTTTTGCTCTTGCATTTCGTTCAAAATGTTGTTACAATTTGGGTAAAAAGAGTGCCGCAGTATAAGATATACTGCGGCACTCTTTTGGTTTGCTTTATTTTGTTAAGCGTCGGTTAAGCCATATCGTTTATATTTAAAGGTAAACGGGAGCCGCCGGAAAAAGGCCCGTCCCGGCTTTGGCGGCTCTCGTTAGCCCCCTATTCTTCCCGCAAACCGATTATGGCCTTGTCCAGCTTTTCTTTGTCGATTGAAAGGGCTTCATAAACGTCATCACAGAAATCGCTTGCCGTTTCCCCGATAAAATCACACGCATATTTCTGCGCCAAATGCACCGACATTACAAGCTCTTTGTTGATAATGCGCTTATCAAACGGCGTATGATGGTACAGCGCGCACTCTACGATCGGATACGGTATATCCCACCAGCTCAGCAGATGTCCGCCCGCCTCGCAATGCGTATACCCAAGCGCATCCCGCTCCATATCGATGCCGTTTTTTTGGCCTTTTCCCAACCGTTTGCTCAGCGCGGCATAGTCGGCAAAGCGGTGTTTGATTAGAAATGCGCATCCGATATTGTGAAGCAAGCCGGCGTTGCCTTCAATTTCCGACAGCTTTTTATGAAAAAACCTCTCGTATATTAAAATCAGCGATTTGTTGGTATAAAAGGCGTGGTTCCACTGCATATCCATCATTCTTGACATCGGTCCTGTGACTTTAAATACATCGATAATCGGAGTCGTCGTCACCACATCGCGGATCGCTTTCAAGCCAAGATATTTGATCGCTTCCAGAACCGACCCCGTTTTTAAACCGTAAAACGCCGAATTGGCGATATGCAGGATTTTGCCCGCAATGGTCTGGTTTTCGTTGATCGCTTTCGCCACCTCCGCAATCTCCGAATCGTCGTCGATCAGTTTGAGTATGGAATTATAGCTTGACAATCTTGTGGGAAGATCTTTGGCGTTATTGATGATGGAAAGCAGGCTGCTTTGCAGAAGGTTTTCGGTCTCGAACAGGTATCGGATCAAATCGGCAAGCACCTTATTGTCCCACGGCTTAAACAGGTATGTGCGCGCAATGTTTTCAAGCAGCGCCTTTATCACAAGCTTTTCGTCGGCATATCCGCTCAAAATGATTCGGATGGTGTTGGGATACAGCTCTTTGATACGCGAAAGAAGCTGATACCCATCGATACCCGGCATTCTCATGTCGCTGATGACCAAATCGATTTTTTCGGCCGCCATGATATCAAGCGCTTTTTTACCGTCGTCCGCAGTAAAAACCTCATACTGCAGATTGTAAAGAATCCGCCGCAAAGAATTCTGGATCGCCGTTTCGTCATCGACCACAAGGATTTTCTTCATTCCGCACCCCGTTTGATCGGCAATGAAAAAACAAAACTTGTCCCTTCCCCTGGCGTTGACCGGACATCAACGCCGCCTTCGTGCTGTTTGCAGATAATGTCATAAACAATGCCCAGTCCAAGGCCCGTCCCTTGCCCCACCGGTTTCGTTGTAAAAAACGGTTCAAAAATCCTGTTTTTCACTTCTTCGCTCATGCCGCAGCCGTTATCGCTGACGCTGCATACCACTTTATCATCTTCCGTATATGTCATAATGGTAATCAGACCTTTTTTATTGGCATGTTTTTCCCGGATCGCGTGTGCGGCGTTAATAATGACGTTGAGCAGCACCTGATTGATCTGGCCGCCGTTGACGGAAATCAGCGGTATATCTCCAAGCTTCAGATCCACATCGCAATGGTATTTTAATTCATTGTTCGCAACCAAAAGCGTTGTGTGGATGCCGTCGTTCAAATCATATGCGCATATTCCGTCAAGATTGTTTCTGGAAAACCCTCTCAGTCCGTTGACAATCGCGGCGATGCGTTTCAATCCTTCCGTAATATCGCTTAAAAGATCGGGCATGTCCGCGATCACCATATCGATTTTGCTTTCCCGCCATTTCCGATCTATTTGCGCATAGCACGGATCGTCCGGCTTCTCCTGCATCAGCCGGCGCGTTTCCGCGAGTATGGTCTCATATCTTTGCACATACAGCCTCAGCATATCCGCATTGCCGCTCACATAGCCGAGCGGATTGTTGATCTCATGCGCCACACCGGCCGCCAGCTGTCCGATCGCCGCCAATCTCTCCTGCTGGATCATTCGAAGCTGTGTGCTTTTCAGCATTTCCATCGCTTCCTGAAGCTCGCGGTTTTGCTCGTTGAGCCTCTGTTCCAGTGTTCTTTGGAGCGTGGTATCCTCGCGCAACTCCAGAAGACGGTCGATCAGCTCGCTCATTTCGCCGATCTCATCGCCTGATTTCATCAACAAGCGGTCTTTTGGTATCGGCTGCCCGTTTAAATAAAGGCGCAGCGTTTCGTTTATCCTCCGGATCGGCGCCGCCACGCACCTTTCAAATTGCACGCCGAAAAAAAAGACCATTGCCGTCGAAACGCCCGTTACAGCGGCAAATACAACGCCAATCGTTTCGATACTTTCAGTACTTGCCAGTGCCACAATGCCAAAAATCACAAGCGGAACGATACCAAGCAGAACCATCACAAAAAGGCTCTTTTTCTCAAGGCTTTTTGTTAAGCCATTGATACGGCGTGCGGCTCTTTTCATAAGCAATGTCCTTTCTTATTTATTATATATACTATCAAAAGGATGCGTGGAAATAAAGCGAAAGCTGACGTTTTTTTGATTTTTGGCGATTTTTCTCACTATTTTTGCCATAACGAAAAGACGCCGGGAGGAAATCGGCGCCTTAATCGTTGTGTTCCGGCATGTCCGTTTTTATTTCTGACCGTAATAGGCGTTTTTACCGTGTTTTCTCAGAAAATGCTTGTCGAGAAGCGTCTGCTGCATATCGGCAGCCGGATTCAATTCCGTTGTGATATACGCCATCTCAGCCACATATTCCATCACCACCGCATTCTCCACCGCCTTCGCGCACGATGTTCCCCAGCTGAACGGCCCGTGGTTTGCCACGATAACGGCGCTCACCTGAAGCGGATTGATTCCGCGCTTGTTGAACGTCTGTATAATCACGCTGCCCGTTTCCTTTTCATACGCGCCCTGAATCTCCGCGTCCGTCATGCGCCGCGTGCAGGGTATGCCCCCGTAAAAACTGTCCGCATGCGTGGTGCCGAGCGCCGGTATGTCTTTGTTCGCCTGCGCCCAGCTCGTCGCCCATTTGGAATGGGTGTGTACAACCGCCTTTACACCCTTGAACGCTTTGTAGATCTCCACGTGCGTCGGCGTATCCGAGGACGGATTCAGCGTTCCCTCGACTCTGCGTCCTTCTAGATCGACCACAACCATATCGTCTGCGGTCATCGTATCGTAGCTGACACCGCTCGGTTTGATCACCACAAGCCCCGTTTCTTCGTCGTATGCGCTCACATTGCCCCACGTCAGAAGCACCAGGCCGTATTTCACAAGGCTCAGATTCGCTTCGAGCACTTCCTTTTTCAATGTTTCCAGCATATTATCTCCAAATTATGTCGCCCAAAGCGAGTTTCATTTTCAGGTCCTCAATCGTTGTGTTCTTGCCAATGTGCACAAACTCGATACCCATGATCTCCGCAAAGTCCGCCATGTGCTCGGCGGTCAAGTCGTAAGAGATTACGCTGTGATGTGTGCCGCCGCTTCGTATCCATGCCTCGTTGCCCGTCACCATATCCGGCATCGGCCGCCACATCACGCTGGCAACCGGCAGCTTCGGCATCTTGCGCATCGGCGATATCGCTTTTACGTCGTGCGCAATCATTCGGAACCGGCCGCCCATATCTACCAGCGTCACGAGTATCGCGTCGCCCTCTTTGCCTTCAAACACAAGACGCGCGGGATCGGCTTTGCCGCCTATGCCCAGCGGATGCACTTCGATGACGGGCTTCTCCTTCGCGATCGCGGGCGATATCTCAAGCATATGAGCGCCCAGCACCGCTTCGTTGCCGCTTTCAAAGTGATATGTATAATCCTCGATGAACGAATAGCCCTTCGTCAGCCCCTCAGACATCGCGCCGATCACAGCCTGAAGCGCCGCCTGCTTCCAGTCGCCCTCTGCGCCGAAACCGTAGCCTTTGCCCATAAGGTTCTGAGACGCAAGGCCCGGCAGCTGTTCAAGGCCGTAGAGATCTTCAAAGCTGTCCGTATACGCGCTGAAGCCGCCGCTTTTGAGCATCTGCTCCAGTGCGATTTCAAGCTTCGCCTGATATTTCACGGCGGCCATATTGTCCGTCTTCACCTCGTACCGGCTCGTGTATTCCGCCACCTTTGCATCAACCTGCGCATCCGTCACCTGATTGACCAGCTCCACAAGCGCGCCCACGCCGTATGTGTTGACGCTCCAGCCAAGGTCCTTCTCAGCCTGCACTTTGTCGCCCTCGGTGACCGCCACATACCGCATATTGTCGCCAAGACGCAACACCTTGAGATTTCTGCTCGCCATCGCGCCGACAGCGCTTCTCATCCAGCCGCCGATCCGGCTCCTGAACGCGGCGTCTTCCCAATAGCCGCATATGACCTTGCGCTTCATGCGAAGCCGTGCGGTGATAAACCCGTGCTCCCTGTCGCCGTGCGCCGACTGATTCGTATTCATAAAGTCCATATCAATGGTATCAAACGGCAGATTCCTGTTGAACTGCGTATTGATATGCAGGTATGGTTTGTTGAGCAGCGTCAGGCCGCCTATCCACATCTTGCTCGGCGAGAAGGTATGCATCCACGTGATGACGCCGGCACAGCCGCCGTCGGCATTGGCGGCCACGCACACCTCTTTGATCTCATCGGGTGTCGTGACGACGCCTTTAAACACCACTTCGAACGGTATGCTGCCGTCCGCGTTGAAACCGTCCGCCATCGTCCGCGCGTGGGCGGCAACCTCCTTCAATACTTCAGGGCCGTACAGGTGCTGCGACCCTACCACAAACCAGAACTTATTTGCCATATGTCCGTCTCCTCTTTAAAAGTATCGTGTTGTATTTCAAAACCGAAAGACTTCGACTGCTTTGCGCTCCGCACAAAGCCCCGCCTCGTACTTCTCATGAAACGCCTTGTATCCGGCGATATCCTCCGGAATCGGGTCTGCCGTGGTCGATTGGCTGTCCGCAAATACGCCGTCGCTCAAATAATCCGGCAGCGTTTGATCCTGCTTGTTCATCATGTAGGCCGCCAGCACAGCCATGCCCCATGGCCCGCCTTCGCCCGCTGTCGACATCACGGTCACAGGCGCCCCCATAGCCGCCGCCATGATGCGAAGCCCAACGTTCGCGTCCTTGAAAAACCCGCCGTGGCCGGTGATGGAATCCAGAGCCGCGCCTTCGTCCTCAAGCAGTATTTTCATGCCGATCTTGAGCGACGCGAGTGAAGAATAAAGGTGTGTCCTCATAAAATTCGCGAGCGTGAACGCCGCGTCCGGCGTGCGCATGAACAGCGGACGCCCTTCCTCAAACCCCGTTACATGCTCGCCCGAAATATAGTTGTACGAGAGCAGGCCGCCGCAGTCCGCACCGCCGTCAAACGCATGATTGAGCAGCTTGCTGTACAATGTTTTCGTATCGAATTGCGCGCCCAGAAGCTTCCCCGCTTCACCGAGCAGCCTCACCCAGGCATCCAAATCGCCAAGACAGTTGTTGCAATGCACCATCGCGACCGGGTCTCCAGACGGAGTGGTCACCATATCCACTTCGGCATGCACCTGTTTCAGCGCTTTTTCAAGCACGATCATCGCAAACACGCTGGTTCCCGCGCTGATATTGCCGGTACGAGGACGCACGCTGTTTGTTGCCACCATGCCCGTGCCCGCGTCGCCTTCGGGCGGACACATCGGTACGCCCGCTTTGAGCGTTCCCGTCGGGTCAAGCAGTCTGGCGCCTTTTTCCGTTAATACGCCGGCATTCGCACCTGCGGGCAGTATGCCCGGCAGTATGCCGGCAATTTTCCAGTCGAATTGCGCCGTCAGCTCGTCGAACTGCGCCATCATCCTTTTGTCATAATGGCGCGTGGCGTCGTCTATCGGGAACATGCCGGAGGCGTCTCCGATGCCGAGCACCTTCTCACCCGTAAGCTGCCAGTGGACATATCCCGCCAGCGTCGTCAAAAAACGGATATCGCACACATGCGGCTCTTTATTGAGTATGGCCTGATACAGATGCGCAACGCTCCAACGCTGCGGAATATTGAAGCCGAACAGCTTCGTCAGCTTTTCCGAAGCCTCGCCCGTTATCGTGTTGCGCCATGTACGGAAAGGAACAAGCAGTTCGTCGTTTTTGCCAAACGGCATATAGCCGTGCATCATCGCAGACACGCCCATCGCGCCCACGCGTTCCAGCTTCACGCCGTATTTATCGTTCACATCCTGCAGCAGCTGCGCAAAACAATCGCGGATGCCCGTCCAAATATCGTCCAGAGAGTATGTCCATTTCCCGTCTTCGTAACGGTTTTCCCACGTATGCCCGCCCGACGCGATTTGATTATGCGACCGGTCGATCAGAACGGCTTTAATGCGCGTGGAGCCAAGCTCTATGCCAAGATATGTGCCGCCGTCTGCCAGCGCGTTCCTGATGGTTTGTGTATCCATACTGCCTCCCTCAATCTGTTTTTGCTTTATTTCATGATACAATAGCTTTATCCTTATCACAATGCTTCACGTTTGATATTTTACCCTTTGTGTTCGTTTTTTTATTTTTTCTGTTTATTTTTCCGGGCCATTCAGGCCAAACTAAAAAAGCCCTTCCGTATAGAAAGGGCCCAGACTGTCAATAAAGCTAGAAATATCATTCGTAGGCAAGACGGGCTTTGCCCGCGCCGCCCACACCTTGCGGTTTTGCGCCGTTTCGAGCTTGCGAGGAACAAGCAAAACCGAAAAACTGTCGGAAAACCGAAAGGTTTTTCGACAAGCTGAGCCCTTCCGCATAGAAAGGGCCGAAGGACGTTTTGCGCTTGCTTATTTTCAGCGAGGCCATTCGTTTTTCGGTACGTTCTGGTATACCTGTTCGACCGTATAAAATCCGTCCTTTATGATCACGTCCGCGATGTTATCGGCGGTCACAGGCGTAGGTTCATATACGATATACGGCACGTCGTATGTCCCGTCGTTTATCGTTTCCGCATTTTTCAATCCCTCGCCCTGCGCCATTTTTACGGCGATCTCCGCCGCGCCCTCAGCCAATACGCTAATGGGCTTATAGACCGTCATCTGCTGAGTTCCTTCCACAATGCGCTGGCATGCGCCAAGCTCTGCGTCCTGACCGGTCACATAAACGCTGCCGGCCAGCCTGTTTTCGCTGAGCGCGTTGATCGCGCCTTCCGCAAGCCTGTCGTCGCCCGCGATAATCGCGTCGATATGAACGCCTTCGCTGATTTTCTGGCTCACATATTCGTAAGCCACTTCGTCGCGCCACGCGTCGATATACGTCTCTCCCACAATATTGATGCTTCCGGCGTTAATATACGGATTGAGCACCTCGTAGCATGCGCTGTTTATCATAAAAACATTGTTGTCCGTTTTGGGGCCGTTGAGAATCAGGTAATTGCCGCTCGGCACGCTCTCCACCGCTTTCTGCGCCATTAAATGCCCCACCGCGTAATTGTCAAACGATATATACAAATCCACATTCGCGTTTTTGATCAGCCTGTCGTAAGCGATAAATTTCACGTTCTGGCTTTGCGCATACTTCACGACCTCCGAAAGCGAGTCTTTGTCGTATGCGACAATCGCAAGCACATCAACCCCCTGATCGATCATCTCCATGGCGATCTGCTTCTGCCGTTCACTGTCTTCATAGCCGTTTTGCACAACCACTTCCGCTCCGAGCTCTTCCGCCTTCTTCACGAAAATGTCGCGGTCAAAAGCCCATCTTTCCACAGTCATCGTATCCGTCATAAAACCGATTTTGATGACGCCGTCGTCATTCTTATAAGTATGCGCTGCCTGGCACCCGGACAGCAGCAAAGAAAACAGGATAAGCGGTATCAGTATGCTTTTTTTCATACAAACCTCCCTCAAATTTGCCTTTGGTAGGTTGATGGGGAAATGCCTTCGTATTTTTTGAAAAGCCTGCTGAAATAATTGGGATCGCTGTAGCCCGACAAATAACATATCTCCTTGATCGACAATTCACTGTTCTTCATCAGTTTCTTCGCGTTTTCCATGCGGACAGCCGTCAGCTTTTCAATAAAATTGACGCCCATTTCCTGTTTATAGAGCCTGCTGAAATACTGCGGACTGATGTACAGCTCTTTTGAAATATCGTCGAGCGTTAATTCCTGACTGAAGCGCTCGTTGATAATCTTATTGGCTTTATCGACAATGTATCCGATCGTCTTTTCTTTTGAACGGCTGATTCTGCGCGCAATCCCGCTGATTTTTTCAATCAGCATTTGTTCAAATTCGATTGTGGATGTGCAGCTAAGAAGCTGCGTCAAATACCCGGAATACTCAATATCGTTTTCCACGCCGTTTTCGATCGCCAACCGGTGTGCAACTATGACTAATTCGATAAACCTGTTGCGAACTCCTTCTTGGCCCATAATATTATCATATTTGCCGAACATATCCGTCAAAATGGACAGACAAAGCTGCGGATCTCCTTTTTCGATGGCTTTGATAAGCCTGTTTTCTTCCGCAAACATTTCAAAACCCATATTTGAGATATTCGGCGCGATATCGTCGATATGAATAATTTTCTGACCCTCCGTATGGTTCAGCGCTTTGAGCGCTTCCTGGTAGGAAATCAGTATATCCCTGTCGTGATGAATCTTGCCGATCCCCACTTTGAATTTCATGTTGTATTTGTGTTCGACCTTCTGGACAATGCTTTCAATATATGAAATGGCCTCCACGCGCTGCGTATATTCGTCATCGGCGTTCTGTGCCACATATACGACAACGCGGTCCAGCATGACCGGTCCCACGATGCATTTGCTTTTATATTTGAGGCAGTCGCGGAAGAACGTATAAAATTTCTGGTTCTGAACGCTGTCGCCAAGAGCCACCTCCTGCTCTTCGAGCGGCCGCTCTCCAAACGTCAGAATAAAAATGTAGCCCGTTTCGCATTGAATATCAAAGAGCTCCTTATACCGTCCGATATCCGCTTCCCGGGACAGCAGCAGCGAATATATAAAGCTGTGCTCAAGCACGGAGAGCATTTTATCCAGCTTCTCTTTGGTCTCAAGCTCCTGATCGAATTTGCGCCGTTCCTCGTCCAGCTCACGCGTGATGCGCTCAAGCGTTTCCACAAGTCTGGCTCTGTTCACCGGCTTTGTCAGATATTCGCACGCGCCAAGCTCCACGGCCTGCTGCGCGAATTCGAAATACTCATACACCGACATAATAATGAATTTGATGTTGTGATGGATTTTCTTGATCTCCTTGACAGCCTCAAGGCCGTTGATACCCGGCATGCGAATGTCCGTCAATATGATATCCGGACGCTCCATGCGGACCTTCTCAATGGCTTCCCGGCCCGATCTTGCCGTTTGCGTAACCCGAATATTGGCAAATTCATTGTCAACAATATGCTTGACCGACTCAATCACAATCTGCTCATCGTCGAAAACCATCAGGCTGTACATTCTATTTTTTCTCCTCTCCGAACGGATACGGGTATTTTGTATACAGCGGAATCTTCAGCTCGATCCTTGTTCCTTTGCCCGGGCTGCTCGTAATTTCTATCACATCCTCAATTCCGAAGAACAGACGCAGCCGCTGCACCACGTTGGCAATGCCGATTCCTGTCGTATGCCCGGATTTTTCGTTTTCAAACACTTCACAGTTGAGTATTCTCTGCCTCGTCTCCTCGCTCATCCCAATCCCGTCATCCTCGATAATGATGCGGGCATAGTTCTCATCGCTCTCGATTATGATATTGATCGTGCCGCCGCGCTCCAAATTTCCGATGCCGTGAATCGTTGCGTTTTCCACAAGCGGCTGAATGATGAGCGGCGGCACATCGATATCGAGCACGCTCATATCGATATCGTAATTGAACTTGATTGTGTCGCCGAAACGAACATAAATCAAATTGCTGTAGGCGCGTATCGAATCGATTTCCTCCTTGAGCTTGACTTTCCGGTTCAAGCTTTTCACATTATAACGGAACATCTTTGCGATATCGTCAAGAAAGCCCGATGTTCTCTCGGCGCCTTCGAGCATTGCAAGCTGCATTCCCGCATTGAGCGTGTTGAACAGAAAATGCGGATTGATCTGCATTTGGAGGGCCTTGATTTCCGCGTCAACAAGCAGCGACTGTATCTTCAGATTTTCGATTTGCTGTTCCAGCAGCTGCGATTCGGTATCCGCTTTATCGTGAAGCTCTCCGATATAATCCTTGATGCTGTGCTTCATCGCGTTGAACGCATTCGCCATGATGCTGATTTCGTCTTTGGACGCCACATGAATATCTTCAATATCGAAATTGCCCGTCGATATTTCTTCCGCCGACGACGCCAGCTTGATGATCGGATGCGTCATTTTGTACGTCATGTTTGTGATAATGATAATATTCAATACGATGATGGATACGATCAGTATGATGTTTGTGAGTCCCAGGTTTTTAAGATCATCCGCCATGCCGAGATATTGCATGGTGTTCATACGAACCTTGTTGAGATTGAGACGGTTCGCATATGATTTGATATATCCCTCAATCTTTACGGCATTCGAGTATTTTTCAATATAAGCGTCGGCGTTTCCCAAACGCTTGTTTTCCACCGCTTCGTCCGTTACCGTGATATACGACTCCACCATCTTGGCAATGTCTCTGAATATCAGATCGTCCTGGTCGAAAACGCCCTTTTCCGGATCGAACATGGCGCGCGTCTGGTCGTGAAAAACGTCTCTGGTCTTATAAAAGCCGAGAAGGCTGTCCGAATCGTCGGTACTCAGATAATTCGCAAGGTGATTATCAACCGTTTGCATCGTCTCAAGAAATTCTTCGATCTGAACATTGACGGAAAACATTTCGTCCATCTTGTTGATCAGGTTGCCGGAGATCACCAAAATAAAGACGCTCGTGATGCTCATGAGTATCATCGTCAGCACATAAATGGAGATCATACGCGTCCGTATGCTGTGAAATACTTTGCCCGTCAGCTTCTTTAAAAACTTTATCTTCATGGCTTTGTATAAAACGAAATATTGTCTTTCGTGTAAGTCGTTGCGTTAATATCCAGATAGAGCGTGGGGAGGGTGGTCCCCTTGCACTCATACAGCAGCCTCACGCTTTCGAATCCGGCCTCATAGCCGTTTCTGTCGATCACGCCGCCAATCACGCCTTTTTTGATATAGTCAACAATTTGGTCCGTTACGCCGGTTCCGATTATTTTGACTTTGCCCACAAGGTTTCTCTCAATAATCACGTTTGCCGCGGATATGGTATCCTTTGCGTTGGTGCAAAGCAGCGCGTCAATATCCGGATGGTCATTCAGTGTGGCGCGGATCCGGCCCTCGGCGCCCAGCAGCCCGCTGGTGCCGTAAAGCGTGCTGACCACATTGATATAATCCCTTTTCAGCCCGTTCAGCATCACGCCCGGATTGATGGCGGCATCCTCGCTGTATTCCTCCGAAAAAATAACGGCAAGATCGACCATGGATTCATCCGTCCGCAGCTGCGCTATCAGATCAGCGGCATCATCGCCAAACTCATAGCTGTTGGTTCCCACATATATCACTCTGTTGTTCTTCCCGGAAGAATTGTTTCCCAAAACTACATTGATCTTGGCTTCCGCAGCGTCAAGTATCGCTTGGTTAAACTCTTCCGAGCTTTCTCCCGCCACCACAATGCCGTCCATTTTGGCCTGCTTGGCTATTCGAAGATACTCGATGATCTGCCGGTCGCTCTCCGGCTCCGTCACTTCGTTGATCTCAATGGCCGCATTGTATTTTTTCCCCGCATCGATGGCGCCGTTTTTATAATCCTGCCAGTATACATCGTCCTGCGTGTTGAGTATCAGTGAAAAATAGCTGTCGGGAAAATTGCGGATCTGATAATCCGCTTCATTTTCCGCAGTACCGTTGACGCGCGAAAAAAAGTACAACGACCCAGCGGCGGCCGCTGCCGTTACCAATATGAGCAGACCAAAAAGCGCCTTATATACCCATTTCATTTAAGACTTCCTCAACATATCGGCTTATGTCAAAATCGCTGTTGATGCGCGAACAGATGACCGAATCGTATATCCTGTTTTCAAAACAGGTTTTAAGCATCAGCGCGGAATTGACAGCGGCCAAATTCAGCCGATCAACGGCCGGCTCTTTTTGCTTCAGCCCCAAAGAGATGTCATGTCCGGCGAATATGTCAGACAATTCTTCCGAAAACGGCTTTCCTTGAAGCTCCAGATAAATCAGATATTCGATATCGTTCTTTGTCCAAAAATCAACCCGCATTCCGAAAAAATGCTCCGAATCAGCCTGAATTCTCATCCCCGAAGGCTCATACCCGGCCTGACGCAATCTTTCCAGCATTTCAGTCCCCGATCGCTTTTCAACGCGCAGGTTGGTGTCAACCAATATGGCGGCGTCATTGCCGAACGCTTCCGTCAGCTTCTTCATCAGCCTGAAACGGAATTGCGCCTTGTCTTTAATTCTAAGATAATCGATCCGCGTCTCGCCGGCTTTGCTTTTTGAAATCTTGATTTTCATAAACATGACCCCGCCTTGAATGACTGATTGCGGTCACCCTGAAACAGTATAACATATCTGCCGCGCGGCTGATAGCTGCGCTTATTGTCAAGAATGGCCTGTCGGACGGCTGTCGTCAGCCGCCTTTCAGGCCATCTCGCGTCCTTCTTACCGCCATAATCGGCAGCTCTATTTTACTTGACTCTCGACTTTGACTTGGAATACATATCGAAAGCCACCGCGAACAGCACAACAAGCCCTTTGGCGATCGACTGCAGGAAAACGTCCAGCCCGATAATCGACATACCGTTGTTCATGATGCCCATGATCAAGCCGCCGACCATCGCGCCCCAAATGGTACCGATGCCGCCGTAAGCGGAAGCGCCGCCGATAAAGCACGCGCCGATAGCGTCAAGCTCAAAGTTTGCGCCCACGTTCGGAGACGCCGCATTTAAACGTCCGGCCGTCACGATACCCGCGATCGCCGCGAGGATGCCCATGTTCGTATACACGAGGAACATGATCTTCTTCGTATTGACACCCGAAAGCTCCGCAGCCTTGAGGTTGCCGCCCACAGCATATACGTGCCTGCCGATAATCGTTTTCTGCGCGATAAAAGTGTATATCGCAAACAACGCAGCCACGATGACCAGCAGGTTCGGAATGCCTTCGTCCATCGCAAGCCAGTATGAGAACAGGTTGATGACGATGAAGAATACGGCGGCTTTGCCGACGACCGAGCCAAATGTGGGCACTTCATAGCCGCGCGCCAGCTTGCTTTTCCTGCTGACGAACAAATACACGACATAGATGACCGACATCGCCAGCCCCACGACCAGCGTCGTCACATTCAGGAATTCGACCTTGTTCTGCAGATTCAGCAGGTTGCTGATACCCAAAAAGTCGGGGACAGAATTCGGCGCGATATCCGGCAGAGAGCCCGAACCCACCGTTACATAAAGATCCGGCAGCGGCAGCGTTTGACCTTGAAGAATCACGTTGTCGATGCCTCTGAATATCAGCATGCCGCTCAACGTGGTGATGAAAGGCGGCACCTTGACATAAGCGATCCAGAAGCCCTGCCACAAACCCGCCAAAAAACCTGTTAAAAGGCTGATGATCATCGCTAACCATGCGGGCAGCCCCAGCGTTGTACCCATCAGACCCGACATGGCGCTGACCAAGGCCACAAGCGAACCCACGGAAAGGTCAACGTTTCCGCCTGTCAGTATACAAAACAACATGCCGGTGGCAAGTATCAACACATAGCTGTTCTGCCGTACAAGCATTGAAACATTTCTCGGCCAAATGAGCTTGCCCTGCGTGATAAATCCGAAAAAGATCATAATCACAATCAGAGCGATCAGCATTGCGTATTGCCGCAAATTGCGGCTGAAGTACTCTCTGACTTTGTTCATTTCTTATTCCCCCTATTGCCTTCTGCAGAACTTTGGATAATAGTTGACATGATATCCACCTGTGTCGCTTCGCTGGTCTGCATTTCGCCAACGATGCGGCCTTCGTTCATAATGTACAAACGGTCTGTGATTCCCAAAATCTCGGGCAGCTCGGACGAGATCATGATGACGCATTTTCCTTCCTCCGCGAGCTGCAGAATGATTTTATAAATCTCATACTTGGCGCCCACGTCGATGCCGCGGGTGGGTTCGTCGAGTATCAGCACGTCCGGATTCGCAAATATCCATTTGCTCAGCACGACCTTCTGCTGGTTACCGCCCGAAAGGTTGCCGGCCTTCTGGAACACGCTTGAAGACTTGATCGACAGTTTTTCACGATATTGTTTGCCGACAAGCAGCTCCTCGTCGTTATTCACCACAACGCCTCTCGTGATTCCCTTGAGATTCGCCAGCGTGATGTTCTGTTTAATATCTTGTATCAGAATAAGGCCGGCTGTTTTTCTGTCCTCCGTCACATAGGCAATGCCGTTGTCAATGGCCTGGCTGACGTTGTGCAGAACAATCTCCTTGCCGTCTTTAATCAGCTTTCCGCTGATCTTCCGTCCGTATGCCCTGCCGAATATGCTCATGGCCAGTTCCGTTCTTCCGGCGCCCATCAGCCCGGCCAGCCCCACGATTTCGCCCTTGCGCACATTGAGGCTGACATGGTCGATCACGACTCTCTCCTCGTCAAGCGGATCGTGCACAACCCAGTCCACAACCTCAAAACCGATATCCCCCGCATGAGACACATGCTTCGGGAAACGGTCCGTCATTTCACGGCCCACCATTCCTTTGATGATACGGCTTTCGCTGACTTCCGCGTTATTGGGGATCGTTTCAATCGTCTGGCCGTCACGCAGCACCGTGATATTATCCGCAATCTTTAAGACTTCATGGATTTTATGTGAAATCAGGATACATGTCAGTCCATGCTCTTTATTCAGTGTTTTGAGCAGCTCAAGCAGATGATCCGAATCATCGTCATTGAGCGCCGCCGTCGGTTCGTCAAGTATCAGCAATTCGCAGTTCTTTGAAAGCGCTTTCGCGATTTCGACCAGCTGCTGCTTGCCCACGCCGATATCCTTGATCAGGGCGCTTCGTTTTTCCCTGATGCCGACTCTTTTCATCAGCTCTTCAGCCCTTGTGTTGGTTTCATCCCAGTTGATGATCCCATGTTTGGCTCTTTCGTTTCCTATAAAAATATTTTCCGCGATTGTCATATAGGGGCTCAGGGCCAGTTCCTGATGGATAATGGCGATGCCAGCCTCTTCACTTTCGCGTATGCTTCTGAATTTGCACTCCATCCCCTTGAAAATGATGTTTCCCGAATAAGAACCGTAAGGGTGGATTCCGCTCAAGACATTCATCAGTGTGGATTTGCCCGCGCCGTTCTCGCCGACCAGCGCATGTATCTCGCCTTTTTGAACCTTGAATGTTACATCCTTAAGAGCGATGACACCGGGGAACTCCTTTGTGATATTGTCCATTTCCAGTATGTATTCCGACATGCGACCACTCCTTGTTTATATACTTGAACCTAAGATCCTCATAAAAAGCAACCCCGTTTAAGGCAAAATGGCGGCAGCCTTGCTGCCGCCATTTTACCGTATTACGGCTTATTCCGCATCAGGAATGTCAGACAGTTTGTAGTAACCGCTGTCAACAAGCAGAGCCTTCCAGTTGTCCTTGTTCGCGAACTGAATCTCGCAGTTGAAGGACTTGACCTTCTTCACGCCGTTGTCATATTCCGCATTCGTCGGAACTTCCTTGCCGGCAAGGATCGCGGAGGTCATGTCGATGACCTGCTGCGCCAGCACACGGGTGTCTTTGAATATCGACATCGACTGCTCGCCGCGGATGATCTGACCCACGTTGATCTTGTCGCAGTCCTGACCGGTGATGATCGGGAACGGCTTGTCTTTCGAGCCGTAGCCGGCCGCTTTCAGCGAAGCCACGATGCCTTGAGCAAGGCTGTCGTTCGGGGAGAGCACCACGTCGATGTTCTCGTCAGCATAGTAACCTGTGAGCAGGTTGTCCATTCTGTCCTGAGCGCCTTTCGATTCCCAGTTCGTGATCGCGATCTGCTCCGGGAATTTGGTCTGGCCGGACTTCACGACCAGCACGCCGCTGTCGATGTAGGGCTGGAGAAGATCCATTGCGCCCTGGTTGAACAGCTTCGCATTGTTGTCGCCCGGGTCGCCGCCGAAGCATTCCATCGTGAAGGGGCCCTTCTCGCCTTTCGCAAGACCGAGCGTATCGATGATGAACTGTCCCTGCATAGCGCCCACGCCGTAGTTGTCAAACGTCGCATAGTAGTCAACCGCGTCCGTATTTGTGATCAGTCTGTCATAAGCGATAACGGGGATTCCGGCCGCCTTAGCCTGAGACAAAACGCCGCCGAGAGCACCGCCGTCGATCGACGCGATAACAAGAACGTCGCATCCCTTGGTGATCTGATTCTCGATCTGGCCGTTCTGCACGTCCTGCTTGTTGTCGGCATACTGAAGGTCAACCTGATAACCCTGGGCTTCAAGAGCGGCCTTCACGTTCGCGCCGTCTTCATTCCATCTCTGGAGAGACTTTGTCGGCATTGTGACGCCAACCAGTTTGCCGGCGCCGACGTCAGACGATGGAGCTTCGGCCGATGCGCTTTCGCTGGGAGCAGCGCTTGCGGATTCCGAGGGAGACTGCGAAGCGGCAGGACTCGAGCAAGCCGCAAACATCGCGACGAGCATAACCAGAACCAGTAAAAGACCGCCTATTTTTTTAGACATCTAGGGGTTCCTCCTTATGTTTTTGATGCTGACATGTTATCCTATATGTGAAAATCGATGAATAGTGAAAATTGTGATGGTCATGCTTTTTTTTAACATGCATCGGCACCAGTTGCGCACATCTGGATTTTTTTATTATTTCAATGATAAAATAATCCAGTTTCATTTGTGCGGTCACACATCAAAAAACCGAGCCGCGCTGCTCTCCATCTTGCCTTTGCCGCCGTTCTATACAATGCAACAATGCAAAAAACCGCGCCGCACAATGGCGGCACGGCTCAGACTGTCAATAAAGCAAAATATCATTCGTGGGCAAGACGAGCTTTGCCCGCGCTTGCCCACACCTTGCGGTTTTGCGCCGTTTCGAGCTTAAGGGGAACAAGCAAAACAGGAAAACTGGCGGAAAACCGAAGGTTTTTCGACAAGCGGAGCCGCGCCGCACAATGGCGGCACGGCTTTTTTGTCGATAGCCCCGGCCTGACCGGGGTTATTTGCTGCGGCGTGCAAGGTCGAGCAGAACCGCGGGTATCAGCAAAATCAGGATGAGCAGTAAAATCATATTCCCTTTCTCCCTCCTATAGCCGGACGGGGGGAATGCCTGGCGATGCAGTACCTGCGCCGGAGAAAAAACTGAACCAAGCAAGGCGCCGCCAACGCCCGTCGGCATCACGTTAACAACGTCCATCCATTCGGTCGAACTCTGTCCGATTGCAAGCCGCGTTTAAAAGACCATTTGTCTCGAACAGTGATAATCCGGTTGTTTCAATGGCGTTCAGCCAAATATCACGGAATTGATGATTCCCTCGAGGTATTCCTGCGAACCGCTCTTGTTCGTTGTGACTTCGCCCATTTCAAGCGCATATTTTTCGAGCGACGCAAAATCGGCCTGCCCGCTCACGATCTTCGCGCCGATGCCGGTTTTATAGCTCGCATAGCGGTCTTCCACGAACTTGTCGATCCGGCCGTCTTCGATGAGCTTGTAAGCGGTTTTGAAACCGAGCGCCATTGTATCCATGCCGACGATATATCCGCGGAACACGTCTTCCGGCGCAATGGATTCGCGGCGCAGCTTGGCGTCAAAATTGGTGCCGCCTTTCGTGAACCCGCCGGCCTTGATCACTTCGTACATAGCCAGCGTGATGTCGTAGACGTTGGTCGGGAAATTATCCGTGTCCCATCCGTTGAACACCTCGCCCTGGTTCGCGTCGATCGAACCGAAAACGCCGTTTTCACGCGCCACACGCAGTTCATGCGCAAAGCTGTGGCCCGCGAGCGTGGCATGATTGGCTTCTATGTTCATCTTGAAATCCTTTTCGAGACCGTACTTTCTAAGGAAAGCGAGCACTGTCGCCACATCGTAATCGTACTGGTGCGCCGTCGGCTCCATCGGCTTTGGCTCAATATAGAAATCGCCCTCGAACCCGATGGCTTTTTTATAATCGCGCGCCATTGTGAGCATGCGCGCCAGATTATCCTGCTCAAGCCCCATGTTGGTATTGAGCAGCGTGGTATACCCTTCGCGGCCTCCCCAGAAAACATATCCTTCGCCGTTCAGGCGTTTTGTGCATTCCATCGCCTTTTTGATCTGTGCGGCGGCAAACGCAAACACGTCCGCATTGCAGGAAGTGGCGGCGCCGTGCAAAAACCGCTTGTTGCTAAAAAGGTTGGCAGTGCCCCAAAGAAGCTTCTTTCCGGTATCCTTCATCAGCTTTTCGAGCAGCGTCACAAAATCGTCCAGTATGGCGTTGCTTTCGGCCAGCGTGTCTCCCTCCGGCGCGATATCGCGGTCATGGAAGCAGAAAAAGTCGATCCCGAGCTTTTCCATCAGCTCAAAGCCCGCATAGGCCTTATGTTCAAAGATCTCACGCGGCGTTGCGCCCCCGAATGTTTTGTCCATGGTCCCGCCCATGCCAAAAATGTCCGCGCCGTTTCCGCACAGCGTATGCCAGTAAGACATGGCAAACCGGAGATGTTCCTTCATCGTTTTGCCGCCCAGCTTTTCATCGGGATTATAAAACTTGAAGGATAAAGCGTCGCCGTCCTTCCCTTTGTATTGGATCTTTGGCACACCGGAGAAGTATTCTTTCATAGCGAAAACCTCGTTTCATTTGAATTCATGGATATCCCGAAACGCTTAACCGCTTTCGCGGTATCGGATACCCTTTTTTATTCTAGCAACCCGCTATTTTTTTCGCCATAGACCATATTAGCAGTATTTTAAACATTTTGCTTATCTTCGGATAATAATATCCATATCGGACAGATCCCTGCCGCTTAAGGCCGGAGAAATGAGCCGCGCCGAACATCATAAAGATATGGATGCCCGGATCATGCCGTTGCGTTGTCCCGATAAATCGGCTCAATTTGTTCTTTTTCGACAGGCTTGCTCAAAAGATATCCTTGAATATAATCGCACCCGTTTTCAGAAAGGTAATCCAGCTGCTCCTTCGTCTCCACACCCTCCGCCATCACCTCCATGCCCAGCTTATGCGACAGCGATATCACCGCGCCCGTCATCAGATGAGAAGGCGAAATCTGATCGATAAATGTTTTATCGATTTTCAGCATGGTCACCGGCAGCATCTGCAAATAGTTCAGGGATGCGTATTTCGTTCCGAAATCGTCTAGCGCCAGACCGATCCCCATTTCTTTGAGGCGGCGCAGCACACCGGTGATATATTCGGGTTCCGTGATAAAAACGGATTCCGTCATTTCCAATACGAGAAACCGGCTGTTGAAGCACGTTTTTGCGAGTATATCGCTCACCATCGCGGCAAATCCCGGATGCGAAAGCTGCTCAACGGAAATATTGACGGATACGACGGTCTGGATCTGTGCGTTCCTTTGCAGCTCGGAAAAAACGTTCAGCGTGTTCTCCAAAACCCATCGGCCGATATCGATGATCATTCCCGCCCTTTCCGAAATCGGAATGAATTCCGCCGGACTGATCAGGCCAAGCTCCGGATGCTTCCAGCGAATCAGCGCCTCAAAACCTTTAAGCTTTAAAGAACCGCAATGGTACTGTGGCTGATAGACCATATAAAGTTCACCGTTGCCGATTGCCGACAGCAGATCGTTTTCGAGCTTGATTTTTCTGACAACCTCGTCCCTGATCTTTGCACTAAAAAACAGATATCTGTCTTTCCCAAGCTTTTTTGCCTTATACAGCGCGATATCGGCATTCTGCATCAGTTCTTCCCCGTTTTTCCCGTCATCCGGATATCTGGCTATCCCGAAGCTGACGCTGATCGAAAATTCCTTATGATTGCTTAAAATCGGCGCTTTGAGCACAGACCGGAACCCAATTAAATATTCTCGAAGCTGTTTCGGATCCATTTCCGAGCAGATCAACAGCACAAACTCGTCTCCGCCCACCCGCGCAAGCAGGTCCTCGTTTCGGCAGCAGCTTTCCCAGCGCCGCGCGGCTTCCTTCAAAACGCTGTCGCCTGCGTTATGCCCCAACGTATCGTTGATAATTTTAAAATCGTCGATATCCATATACACAAGATAAAACCCCTTGCGCTCCGGATCGTCCTTCTCTGTCAGCATATCGATCTGATCCATCAGCGTCGTACGGTTCGGAAGCCCCGTCACCATATCGTAATAAGCGAGATAATGCAGCATTTCTTCGTTTTTCTTCACGATGCCGCTGTATTCCAGCACCCTTTGAAGCTGGTCTTTGAAACGTCTGCCGTAATTGTGGATGATCAGGCTCATGGCGGCCGAAGTCAGCGGTACAATCACGCCGGGCAGCGCGTCAAAGCCTCCGCCGGCCAGCACGGTCATCAGCGACGACATAGAGGTAAAGCCGCACAAAAACAGCGCCGCAATGTAGCTCAGTTTAATCGGGTTCAGCGAAATCAGGATGACCGCGATCACTTGGCCCTGAGCAAGAACTCCGTTAAGCGTATATTTGCTGACATTTGCAAATACCGTGCTTTTTTTTGCGATTGACATGGCAATAATGATGGAATTGCATCCGATATAGAAAGCAATACACGCAAAAAGCCATATCCAATAAGAAATTTTGACCCTTCGGTTTGCGTTATCGACAAGCGTTCCATAACCATTGCTACCAGTAAGCATCGTTCATCATCCTTCGCTCAGTTAATATTGAACATATGGGATATCAAATGGTTTGAAATCATTATTATGGCTATTATTTTACATTGTTATTGCATCATTCGGCAATAATTGAGTATCGAAAATTGCCGAATCTTTTAATTATTTTATTTTTCTACAATTTATTGGCCTTCTCCTCTGTATTTTTCTCTCTTTTCCTATATTTAATCGGTATAAATGCGAACTTTTTTAACACTTGCTATTCCAAATATTCAATACTGCGGTATAATAGAATCAATATACATTTTTCACTTGAGGGGAATTGAATGGAGCTCTTAAAACAGCGCATCCGCAAGGACGGAAAAATCAAGGACGGTCATATCATCAAGGTTGACGGATTTTTGAATCATCAAATCGATATCGCCCTGTTAAGCGAGATCGGAAAAGAGTTTAAACGGCTGTTCGGCAAAGAGAACATCACAAAAGTCATCACGATCGAAGCAAGCGGAATCGCCGTCGCGTGTCTGACGGCGCAGCATTTTAATGTGCCCATCGTTTTTGCGAAGAAGTCGGAAAGCAAAAACATCGACGGCGACGTATACAAGACAACCGTCACGAGCTATACGCGCGGCAAAGATTATACCGTTATTCTTGAAAAACGCTTCCTCACGCCGCAAGACCGCATACTGATCATCGACGACATACTCGCAACGGGAAAGGCGCAAAGAGGCCTTCTTGATATCAGCCGCCAGGCTGGCGCAACCGTTGTCGGCATCGGCATCGTGATTGAAAAAGGGTTTCAGGGCGGCGGAGACCGCCTGCGCGAAGCCGGCTACAACGTACAAAGCCTCGCCATTATCGACAGCATGGAAAACCAAACGGTTTCTTTCCGCGAATAACCTTTGTTTTTGGGCCAATATAAGCTGTATACGCGTTTTAATCTGAAGCGCGTTTTTTATTGCGCTGACCGTCTCCGTTTTTGCATATTATCCGCTTTAAACCGCTTTAAGCGCAGCGCGTTGGACACGACCGACACGGAGCTGAGCGCCATTGCCGCGCCCGCAAAAACCGGATTGAGAAGCGGTCCGCCGAACGCATAGAGAAGGCCAGCCGCAACAGGTATGCCGCAGAGATTGTAAATGAACGCCCAGAAAAGGTTTTGCCGGATGTTGCGGAACGTCGCGCGGCTGAGCGCGATCGCCGTTGATACTTCGGTCAGATCACCGCGCATCAGCACCACATCCGCCGACTCAACGGCGACATCCGTGCCCGTACCAATCGCGATGCCCACATCGGCCTGCGCAAGCGCGGGCGCGTCGTTGATGCCGTCGCCCACCATCGCCACCCTGCGCCGTTTCATCTGCAGCTCCTTTACCTTTCCGGCTTTATCCTGCGGCAGCACATCGGCCATCACGCTGCTTATGCCCACCTCGTCCGCGATCGCCGCCGCGGTATCGGCATTGTCGCCGGTTATCATGGCCACATTCAACCCCAGCGCCTTCAGCTTTTCCACTGCCGATCTGCTCGTGGGCTTTACCGTATCCGCAGCCGCCAGCAGAGCCGCAAGCTTTCCGTCCACAGCCGCATACATCAGCGTCCGCCCCTTCGACGCGAGCGTTTCCGCATCGTCCTGCGCCTCCGCTATGGAAACGCCGTTTTCGGCCATCAGCTTTGCGCTACCCGCCAGCACCCTTTTTCCCCGTATCACGACGTTGATGCCTCTCCCCGGCTCCGCTTTGAAGCTCTCCGGCTCGTAAAAAGCGATATTCCTTTCCTCAGCCCTTTTGCATATCGCGCGCGCCACCGGATGCTCGGAACCGCGTTCCGCCGAAGCCGTGAGCGCAAGCGTCTCCGTTTCGTCAAGCCCTCCATAAAAGCGCATATCCGTAAGCACCGGCCGTCCCTCCGTAATCGTTCCGGTTTTGTCAAGCACCACCGTATCCACGCGGCTTGCGTTTTCCAGTGCTTCACCGCTTTTTATCAGAATGCCAAGCTCCGCGCCTTTGCCTGTTCCCACCATGATGGCCGTGGGCGTCGCAAGCCCCAGCGCGCAAGGGCATGCGATAACAAGCACAGATACAAATATATTGAGAACAAAATTGAATTCCCTGCCCGAGAGCGCCCACGCGCCGACGGACACCAGCGCAATCGCAAGCACGACGGGCACGAAATAACCGGATATCACGTCTGCGATCTTGGCGACGGGCGCTTTTTTGCCCTGCGCCTCCTCAACAAGCCTGATGATTTTCGACAGCGTCATGGCTTCGCCCACTCTTGACGCTTTGAACTTAATCAGCCCTTCCTGATTGATGCTGCCGCCCGTCACTTCGCTGCCCGGGCGTTTATCGACAGGCAGACTTTCACCTGTCAGCATCGATTCGTCCACAGAAGTCAGCCCTTCCGTCACCACGCCGTCCACCGGAATCACGGAGCCTGGACGGACCAGCAGAATATCGCCTTCCACCACCTCGTCAAGCGGCACTTCCGTTTCAATGCCGTCTGTGATAACAACCGCTGTCTTTGGCTTTAAGCCCATGAGCTTCTTTATCGCCTCCGAGGTTTTGCCCTTGCTGACGGCTTCAAGGTATTTGCCCAGCATCACAAGCGTCACGACCACAGCCGCAGATTCAAAATACAAATACTGCGAAAAAGACGCGTCTCCCAATATTATCATGGCGGTCGCGTAAACGCTGTATAAAAAAGCGCTGCCGGTGCCCACAGCCACCAGCGTATCCATATTGGGCGCGCCCTTAAACAGCGTTCTCATACCGGCGGTATAAAACCGGCTTCCCGCCGCAAGCACCGGCACAGTTAAACCGAGCTGAACCAGCGCAAACGCCAGCGGATTTTCGTGCGGGCTCATGAAATGAAAAACGGGAAGCCCCAGTGCGGGGAACATATGCGACATGGCGATATACAGCACGGGCGCTGCGAAAACGGCCGCCCACACCAAACGAAGGCGCATCCTCTTAAGCGCCCTGATCCGCTTCTCCTCATCGGCGCTTCGCTCCGTTCCTTCCCGAATATCGACAGGCTTTTAGCCCGCCTTCTCGATCGCCTGTCTGATCGCGGAAAGCCTGACCACAGACGGATCATATTCCACAGCGGCACGGTGAGTCGCAAGGTTCACCGACGCGGAATGGACGCCGGACAGCCTTTTGATCGAACGCTCCACCGCGGCCGAACACGCGGCGCACGTCATGCCCTCCACTCCCAGCTCGGCTCTTTTGACAGTTTTGTCGTTTTCAAGCCCGTATCCCGCGTCCTCCACTGCTTTTTTGATTCTTTCGAAATCCAGCTTGCTTTCGTCAAATTTCACATGCAGTTTTTCGGTCGAGATGTTGACCTCGCTTTGCTCAACGCCGTCCAGCTTGGCGACGGCCTTCTGCACATGCGCCGCGCATGCCGCGCAAGACATTCCCGTCACCCTGTAATTCGTCTCCACGCTCTTCTCCTCCGTCGGTTCTAGTATGCGCAATATAGCCGCCAATTCCGCTTATTTATTGAAGCCTTTTTTATGGTCATATAAAAATGATACAACACTGATATCAACCTGTCCATCTCTGGCGACAGGCAAAATCGTTTCGATGCCGCCCATTTTATATCGTTATTTAGGGGCTACTGAATAACAAGAAAGCCCAGCGAACAAGGCGAAAAGCGGGAATATGGAATATATGATATAATAAATGCAGAAAAAAGAGCCGAAAAGACACTAAAACCTTGCACTTGGAGTCGCCATGTATAAGAAATAATCACCAGCGGGTCGCCCGTAAAGACTGCCTGCGTTTCGTCAGGAACCGCAAGCCCACAGGGAAGCGGATCCGCAAGGCGGTCAAGGGCAGCAGGGCTATATGCGCCGTGATCTTGAGGCGATTGAAGCCTGCGGCACAGAGAATTTGTCATCCGAATCGATACAACGGCTTGAGGTAGTACGCAAGCTGTATGAACAGCCATGATCGTACTGACGATGAACCTGTGGAAGCGGCTGAAGACTTTTTATGCCAATTTGGCAGATCGGCTATCCAGGCGATCTGGTGATTTGTATAGGCTGGGATACGTGGTTGCCTGCAACATGCAGTGTAAATCAGCAGTCCCTAGTTACATTCAGTCGGACTACTCAATTTTTTACATTCCGAGAATAGTCCAGTCAATACTTACATTAGGACGGTTGATAGAACTTATAACATATGGTAAGATTATGATGTCAAAAATAGAAATTTGAAGGGTGTATGGGAAAATGAAAAAATTTTTGTTTGGACTAATCGTTTTTCTACTGGGTGCAGTAGTATCAGTGTTTAATTACATAGATGCTATTCTGAATCCTTGTATTTATGATGGAATAGGAGGCCTTCAAGGCGCTTTCCTTGGAAGAGGAACTTTAAGCATAACGATTGCTTTTGTAATTATTATGTTGATTGGCCTTGGCATCTGTGGATTTGAAGCCTATAAAAAGAAATAGTCAAATTTCAATTTGTATAGCAGGTCAATTCCTGTTCAAAGAAAAAGGTCTGCTTTTTTCATCATATTCGGCAATAGGGTCGCTGATCATAAAGGAGAAATTCGGTCTATCGGATATTGATACGGTAGAGATGATTGCTGAAAGTCCGTATATGCAGTATTTCAAACAAGCGTGACAATCACTAACCAACAAGCACAAGGAAATAGTGGTACAATTTCCGGCTATGGTAGTGTACAATGGTTTTATAGCGCGGTTCAAGCAAATGGCTATGTGATATCGAAATGGCAGACTTGTTCTACAGCAAGCATGTCTCAGACATTAACATCACAGAAAGAATGATTAATATATGAAAAAGTTAATTATTATTGTCTTGCTTGTAATTGTTATGGCAGAAATAGCTTTCCTAATCTTTAGGCCGCAGATATTATCTGATAAGAGAAGAAAGGCTTGAAACTGACAAAGATATAAGTGATCCTTAAAAGGCTCATATACGCTGTTTAAAAAACAGCCGATGGAATTTTTAGCTCAAGCAGTTTATATATGGTAATTCAATCTATCCGCACTTATCCCGACAGCCATAAGCTATTTCACATCAACACTGAACGTCAGCGTTTCGTCATCCTCGTTTTTCTCCCAGCTTCGTTCATATACCATATTGATCTGCGCACTTCCCGCCGCTTTGGCTTTGAATGTGAGCACCCTTGTACCGCCCGCTCCCACTACGCCGGAATCTTGGTTTTCCTGCATATATTCATCCTTGCTCAGCTCGATTACGCTGTCATCACTGACGGTGAAGCTCCATTTATAACCGGTTGTCGGGTTTTCGTCAAGCTTGATGACAAATGTGTCTCCGGCGCTGACGGAAATATTTGTGTCCTCTTTGCCGTAAACCTTTTCTTGCGCACCCGCCGAGCATGCGCAAAGCAGCGCCGCGATTGCCGCCGCCGCAAACAAGAGCATCATCCTTTTCATCTTCTATAACTCCTTTTCCCATAAAACGATAGCCGCCGGCGTTTTGTTTCAACCGCATCCCAAAAAACCAAAGCTTTTCAATTAAACGCAAAGCGCAAGGCCGTCCGCTTTGCGCTTTCCGATCAACTTCTTTTAAGCCGGTTTATGGGGACAATTAATTTCATCGGGGTCTTGCGTACATGGCGATCTCCCAATCGCCGCCGCTGCCTTCTTTGCCCCACATGTTGGAAATTTGCACACAATTCTTCGATTTCCTTGCTTCCACGATTTTATCGTCACCCATATATATAGCCACATGATGAATGTTATTCCATCGCCCCTCGTCGGCGGAATGCTGAGTCCAAAAAATCAAATCACCGGGCTGCAGCTCGTCTTTGGATATCTCATACCCGTTTTCGCGGCAGTACTGCGCCTGAGCCGCCGCCGTTCCGGGTATGTCAATACCCATCTGTCCGTAGGCCCACTGCGCCAGATATGAGCAGTCCACATATTGGCCCTTCCCGCGCAGCGTTTTGGAATACGGATCGCCAAGTCTCGTCAGCGCCTGCGCCACCACGCCCCTGCCTGTCTCGCTTGACGATATGCCGGAAAACACTGATTGCAGACCCGATACGCCGACCGTGTTAAGCAGACCGCTTAGGCCCGCGCCCGACATGCCGAGCAGCACGCTCAGCAGCGCCGTGTCCGCGCTTCCGTTTGCGGACAAACCGGAAAGAAGCATCAGCCGCAGCGCGTTTGCGCCGAAACTGTCGTCCGATTCTCCCAGCAACGAGGCGTCCGCCGCGTAAGCCGACGCAAGCGCCGGTGTCTGATATTGCGTATCCGTTTCAGATGCCGCTGACGCAAGGCAGTCCGAAAAAGACGAGCCACCCGTCAGAATCCTGGCGGCGGTCGGCGAGGCCGTTTCGTTGATTCGCGTTTGTAT
Organism: Clostridiales bacterium; assembly: GCA_029265435.1. Lineage (GTDB taxonomy): Bacteria > Bacillota > Clostridia > Christensenellales > SZUA-584 > SZUA-584. The sequence goes on along the minus strand of JAJUJH010000007.1, from coordinate 4,752 downwards.
CATTCCGTTCAGTGCTGCTGCGTCCATCGTGACGGTATCTTTCCCTTCATTGCCGCGGCGTATGCCGCGAAAGTCCTCGCTTATTATATCGGTTATATATACCCGAAACATAAGAGCGTGAAGCATAAATTCATTCATCATCGCGATGACGCATATACCAAAGGGCTGCCCGTTTGGCCGGACAGCCCTTGCATTTTGTCACGCTTGCGGGCCGAGAACGCTTCGTTTATATGCCGTTCATCAGCGTCGTCTGTTTATATGCGTTTTTATCTCCATGCGTTTACAGCCGCCTGAAGCTCCGGCGACTCCGATGCGATATCGTCAAGCTCTTTACCCTGCATCACGCCTTCAAGCGCCGTCATCACGGCTTTCGCGCCCGCGGTGGTCCCCATGGGATGCCCCTGAACCGCGCCGCCAACGCCGAATATCACGTCGTTTCCGAATGTATTGACCATGCCGCCTATAGACAGCGGCGTCACGCCGCCGCCGAGCGCCGTCATCACGGGTTTGATGCCGCCCATCGGCAGCTTCTGCTTTTGTACGGTCTGCAGACACTCAAACAGCTCGTATGTATCGGCAGTACCCGCGTACATCGTCATCACCGAGTCCGCACCCGCAAGACGCGCCATCACACCCAACAGCACGCTGCCTGCGATGCCAAGACGCGGCGAATTCATCATTCCCGCACCCGCATAATGCGCAAGAAAACAAAGCGAATCGCCGAACTCGCCGGTTATCTCCCTGAACGCGTCGATTCCCGTCGATACGAAGTTGATCATCGCCGCCTTGCCGCCTTCTTCAATGACCGTTTTGGCGTGAGCGCGCATGCGTTTGGGCGTATCCGTGATGTTGACCACGTAAACGGGCGCTTTCCCCGTTTCGTCCCTGAGCCGCCGCGCCGCCGCCTGATATGCCTTGAGCCGTCCCGCCACGCCGCTGACCGTCGTGTTGCCGAATACCTCGTCGTCCTTGATCAGATCGACGCCGCCGAGGCCGCTTTGGTAAAACAGCTCCGCGCCGCGTTCCGGCGGAAATCCAAGGCAGGGCTTAATCATATTGAGAATGAGCGGCCTGCCGTATACCCCCGTCGCTTTGCGCCAGCCTTCTATACCCTGTTTGGGGCCCGCGTATGCTTGAAGCGCCTTTGGCGTCAGCTCGAGATCCACTAGCTTAATGCGAAGCGCCGTAGACACATCGTTTCCGACCATCGCCGTCAGCATCATCGCAAAGCTTGACGCAAAGTTATGGTGCGGGAACGCGACGCGCAGCACCGAAACGCTTTCATCCGCAGGCAGCGGATATACCGCCAGCACGCGCGCCTGCCAGTTCTCCACCATGTCCCGTGTGACGCCGGGCAGCGGCAGCCATGTGCCGACGGTCTGCCCCGTCGCAAACTGCCCCGCCTTTTTGAGCGCGGCCGCATTGGTGATGCCGAACGCAAAATACGTCGCGATCACATAGTCCCCGTCCGCCACAGATACCGAATTATCAAAAGGATAGTCAAAATACATTGTCGTCTCCCCAGCTATCTTTCAATCAGCGCCGCCATCTCGCTCGCGGCGGTTTCGCTGAACGCCATGTCCGTCAAATTCGCATCCACCTCAATCCGTTTAATGCGCGGATCCAACCCCCGGCGGAACACGTCCAGTATGGTTTCATCCACTTCGGGATCGTACAGGCTCTGTCCCGGCAGCGTGTCAACGCGCATCCCTCGCAGAGGAAGCAGCACTGTGACAGGGCCTTTGGCCTTGTTGAGCCTCTCCACCACGATCTCCGCCGCTTTTTTGGCTTCCGGCACAAACACTTTCACATGCGCCACCGCGTTATTGTGCAGATTGTATTTGCGCTTCCGATAATCGCCGATGATGCCGTTTTTGAAATCTTCGACGTACACATCCACAAAATCGAGCGCACCCGGCGCGACAACCATCGGTATGCCTTTCTCGCAGCCCACCTTCAGCCTGCCGGGTGCGCCGTTCGAGAACCCGAGGCCAAACACGTCCGCCGCCGTCACCTCGTGAAGCGACAAATCCATCGACGCCGTGATAAGCCCCTGCCCGATCAGATGCTCGAGATACCGTCCGCCCACGCCCGTCGAGTGAAAGCTGATCACCTCGTAACCCCACTGCTCTAGCAGCCTTATCGCCTGCACCGCCGAGTTGTTTGTGACGCCCATGAGCGTGGCGCCGATGCGCGTCCTGCCGTCGTTTGGAAGCCGCCTTGCATGTTCCGCCATTCCGATAACGGCCGCCGCGGCATTGCCGAGTATCACCTCTGTAACCGAATTGATGCCCGTAATATCCGCTATCGACGGTATCATCACAATATCCTTGATGCCTGTAAACGGCTCAAACGAGCGGTTTCCGCAAACCACCGTGGATACCATGACCTTGGGCACGCCGATGGGCAGTGTCTGCATCGCGCCCACCGCCGCCATCGTGTTCTGAAGACCGCCGGCGGATATGATCCCGTCGAAAGCGCCCTTCGCATAAAGAGCGGGCACGATGGCCTTCGCGCCGTCGATCATCGCCTGAACCGCCTCGTTCTTAGGCATAGATTTAAGCGCCGAGGGCGGCGTCCCTCCGGCCAAGCACACCTCGTCGCGCGATATGTCGGGAACGAAATCGTAAACACCGCGCGCGGAAATGTCGATGACCAGCGCTTTATGGCCGCTCTCCTCGATGCGTTTTTTCAAAAAACGCGCTTCCGCTTCCTTCGTGTCGATGCTCAATATGACTGCGATCGTTTTCATGTTCTCATCCCGCATCACTTTATTCTTTGCCGAGCTTGCCTCTGCGCTCAAGCTCGTCCGCCACATACCCAAGGCCGTACCTTTCCAGCGTGCTGCGCTTCGGCCAGCCTGTTTCCTTATCCCAGCCGTGAAGCTCATAATAACGGTCGAGCATTTGATTGAATTTGTCCATGTCGAGTTTCCATCCGTCCATTTTGCCTTTATGGAGCGGTTCCGTTTGGTCCCTTGGCGTCGGCATGTCGTCCTTGCGGGAGAAGCTCGTAAAGCGCGCGTTGATGGCTTTTTCGATGTTGATCTGCCGCTGCGCGATGTCCTCAAGATCCTTTTCCGTCATCTCAATGCCCGTGGCGGCCGACAGCAATTCGGCAATATCCGCCACAACCAGATAATCCAGCTTGTTGTATATCGTGTTCTGATGGCATATGCCCGTGGAGTTGTTTATCCGATGCAGCACCTCAAACAGATAAGTAACCTCCGCCTTGCCTTCATAGCTTAACGGATCTTCCACATGGCGGATGCCCAGCAGCTTGTACGCCTTTTCCTTATCCACGTTGATGGCCTGCTCATATCCGCATGTGCCGGTGGTGTGGCCGCCGCCGCGCGTCGAAACCACCGCGCCGAGCATCCACGCGTTGGAGCCGCGCAGACATTCGTATAAATCCTGCCCTTTAATATGCATCGCGTAATAACCCGAATCCCGGCCGATAATGTCCGACGCGCGCTTGCTGCCCTCGGCAAGTATGTTTCCGAACCCCTCACGGTAGCTCATTTTGCGGATCAGTTCGAGTATCTGCGCCTCGTTGCCCCATTCAAGCTCCATACCGTCCGTATCGTCCTTGGTCAATATGCCACGCTGATAGCATTCCATCGCCCAGGCGATTGCACAGCCAGCGATATTAAAATCGATGCCCAGTTCGTTGCAGTAGGCCGTCACCTTCACCATAAACGTGGGTTCCGTCACCGCGCAGCGTCCCACGATGGTGCCGAACGCTTCCCAGTGGTTAAACTCCGCCGTCAGACCCTTGTAAGGGCCGTCCGTGATCGTTACATGGCGGCCGCAGCCGATCGGACAGCCCGGAAAGTTCTGCTTGGAAACCGTATATTTATCGATAACCCGCACCGGATCCATCGAAACGTCCGTATCCTCCGGAAACACGCTTTCCTGCGAATTTTTATACGGTATCGCGCCCATGTCCTGCTTGTGCTGAAATATGCCGAGCGTGCCGTATTTTCTGAACCGTTCGGTTTCGGGGCAGTCGGTGATCTTTTTGCGGCAGCGCATCGCAGCTTCCATAAACCGTTCGGGATCGGCGACCTGTATCGGCTTTTTGCCTTTGCAAACGATCGCCTTGAGGTTTTTGGAGCCGATCACCGCGCCGGTGCCGCAGCGCCCGAAGCCGCGCCCCTTGTCCTGTATCACGCACGCGCCTCGCGTCAGGTTCTCTCCCGCAGGGCCTATGGAAACGATATGCAGCTTTGGGTCGCCCAGCTCCTCGCGCAGCGCGTCCAGCGTTTCCCACGTGGTTTTGCCCCACAGCGAAGACGCGTCGCGGATTTCCGCCTTCTCATCCGTCACATATAAATAGCACGGCCTGTGGCTGCGCCCTTCCACAATGATCGCGTCGTAGCCCGCGTGCTTCATTTCCATCGCCACATAGCTGTCGCTAGAGCCTGTCGCCCAGCCGCCCGTCATGGGGCCGATGGTGCTGATGTTCATTTTGCACGCTCCCGGCGCCACGGTGCCTATCAGCGCGCCGGCCGAGAATATCACCTTGTTCGCAGGATCAAACGGCGTCACCCAGTCTTTGACTTCGTCGTATATGATCTTGGCCGCATAGCCGCTCGATGTTAAAAAATCGCGGTAATAGGCCGAATTATCCTCCACCCGCATTTCTTTGCTCGTCAGGTTCACGCGCAGCGTTTTGCCGGTAAAGCCGTAACACTTATCCATTCGCTTTCTCCTCCTTGCCGAGCCGTTCCGCGATGAACCGCTTGAGTAT
>JAJUJH010000064.1 GCA_029265435.1 Clostridiales bacterium | reverse complement strand
GTATATTAACAAACTTATTCTCCGTTTGTCAACACCGTTTTCGCTGCCATCTTCTGCCGCTTGCCCGCCCGCTGTCTTGCGAGCGCTCAAATATCTTATCAAACCAATCTCTCGTTGTCAACGCTTTTATTCATGCTTTTTACCCCGTTTCGCAAAAAAATTGAAAAGGCTCTTTAAGCGGTTTTGGCCTGCATTGGCGTTTCATAAAACAGCGTATTACCAGTTAAATTCACAAAAAGAATAAAAAAAGGCCGGGGATAATCCAAATCATATCAGACGCTCCCCAGCCTGCGAAGGAACACTTAGTATTTGCCAAACTCAGGTTCGGTCAGCCGAATCGCCTGTTTTGGCTTTTCATTATTATGAGACGATATCAAGCTTTTTGTTTCTTTGCCCGCAATGCTTGCTTTAAGCTGAAACTGTTCCACCATGTTTTTCAAAAGCGCCGCCTGGCTCGACAGTTCTTCCGCAGCTGCGGCCGCTTCCTGCGCCGTTGCCGAGTTGGTCTGCACCACCTGTGACATCTGCTCGATCCCTCTGTTCACCTCGCTGATCGCCGTCGCCTGCTGATTGGAAGCCGCCGCTATTTCAACCACCAGATTAACCGCCTTCTCAACGCTTGCTACGATATTTTCCAGCGCCGCCGCTGTCTTATCGGCTATATGCGTGCCGATTTCGGTTTTTCTGATCGAGCCTTCGATAAGCTCGGTGGTTTCCTTTGCCGCATTGGCGCTTTTGGCCGCCAGCGTTCTGACTTCTTCCGCGACAACCGCAAACCCTTTGCCATGAACACCCGCGCGAGCCGCTTCCACCGCCGCATTCAAAGCCAAAATATTCGTCTGGAAGGCGATGTCATCGATGACCTTAATGATCTTTCCGATGCTGGCCGACGATTCGTTGATGTCCTGCATAGCCTGCTGGAGCGCCTTCATCTGTTCATTGCCCTGCACCGCATTGTCCTTCGCTTCGGAAGACACAGCGTTGGCCTGATCCGCGCTCAGCGCGTTTTGCCGGGTCTGTTCCGCAATCTGTGTAACGCTGGCAGTCAGCTCTTCTATGGAAGCGGCCTGCTCCGATGCGCCCTGTGAGATGGCCTGGCTGCCGTCCGATACTTGAGCGGTGCCCGCCGCCACCTGCTCAGACGCCGTATTGATTTCACTCATCACATTGTTGAGAGATGCAATAATATCGTTGATCGATTCCTTAAGCTTCGTAAAATCTCCCCTAAACTCCGACTCAATTTCCACATTGAGGTTGCCTTTTGATATCTCGCCCAACACATCCGAAATCTCGACGATATATCCGTTGAGCGCATCGATCGTGCTGTTCAGCGCGTTTTTTATGATCGCGTGATCCCCCTGGTAATCGCCCGTTACGCGGACGGCAAGATTCCCCTTTGCCATCTCCTCAAGCACATCCCGTGCTTCATATACGGGCTTAACCACCGCATCCAGTATGTTGTTCATGCCCTCCACAATTTGTTTGTAGCCGCCCTTGTGCCGTTCAGCGTCCGCTCTGGCCGACAAATCGCCTTTAATAGCTGACTGCATTAATCTTCCCGTATCGTTTAGCATGCCATATAACGCCGTTCTCACTCGGTTTAGATTGACAACCATATGCCTGAATTCACCGCTGAATTTTTCAGCGTTCATCTCATCCAAATCATCGCCATTACCCATTTTTTCTAATTGTGATGCAGAGGCAAGTATCGGCTTAGTTATGCTTCTTGTCAAAAATAGGCCCAAAGCGACAGCAACAACAACGGCGGCGCACGCAACAATGATCATTATGGTTGACGACGATGCGGCGACGGCATTATTTTGCGCGCTTCTTTCCGCCGCCTTTGCTTGATTGTAATTAAAAAGATCTTCAAAAGAATTCTGCAGCGACGTCGCCGTTTCGGCCGACTCGTTCAGCAAATAATCGCGTGCGCCCCCAGAATTTCCCGAGGTTACAAGCTCTAGCGCTTTTTTCAGGTCGGCTTCGTATTTTAACCATAACGTTTTGATTTGCTCGTAAATCCCTTTGTTTGCATCGTCAATGCTTAACTGTCCGTATTCGTTAAGCGCAGCGTCCACATTGGCCATATATGTATTCACATTGCCTATGCATGTTTTTTGATCGTTTCCTTCCGTCACGGTCATCTTCAGCGCATTAAAACGCGCCCTTTGATACATCACGGAAGCGTCGCTGGCCTTAAGAACCGCCACGGTATCAACTTCATACAGCAAAGTGTCGTTGCCGTTGATCGCATTGATGTTGAGTATCCCCAAAGCCCCCACGATTCCCGCAATCAGCGCCACAATCACAAACGCGCTGATCAGTTTGACCCCCGTCTTCATTTTTTTAAACATTTTGTTTGTTCTCCTTGCTTATTCTTACCATACTTTTCATTTCGCTGATGTCAAAAAGCTTCTCGCAATCGATCAGCAGTTTTACCGTCTCACCCACCTTGCCGATGCCGCTGATAAATCGGCGGCTGCCCTCAAGCTGAACATCAGGGGGCGGCACGATACAGCCTTGCTCGATGACCATGACTTCCGAAACCTCGTCCACAATCAAGCCCGCCGTCATGCGCGTTGTTTCGACCACCACAATGCAGGTCCTGTCCGTATAGGCCGTTTCGGGATTTCCAAGCCGCAAACGCATGTCCACAACGGGTATGATTTTTCCCCGAAGGTTGACGATGCCTCTCACAAAATCCGGCGATTCCGGAAGCGTTCTGATTGGCTGCATTCCGATAATTTCGGTGACTGAACGGATATCGATGCCGTATTCTTCATCGGCCACCGCAAACGTCAGGTACATATCGAGCCGCGCGTCTTCTTCCCGCTCCATAAGCTCCCCATCATTATTCATGCGATCCTCCTTATTTATTTTTACCGGCTGTTTTCGGCTCACGCCGGCAATGTTCTTGCCTTTCGATCCGCATAGGCTCACTCAAACTTCTTCTCAAATTCCAAAAAAACATCGGTCAGATACGGGTCAAATTGCTTTCCAGCGTTCTTTTCTATCTCTTTGCAGGCTTCGGCATGGGTACGCGCCAACCTGTACGGCCTCTGATTTGTGATGGCGTCGTAGGCGTCGCATATCGACGTCAGCCTTGCAATCAGCGGAATATTCTCTTTTTTCAGGCCGTAAGGATATCCGTTGCCATCCCAGCGTTCATGATGAAAAACCGCTGCGTCAAAAATTAGCTGCCGCAGAAATAAACCGTCGTCAAATAACCGAGGCCGGTTTTCAATATGCTCTTTTGCGTATATGGGATGAAGTTTTATCTGATCGAATTCTTCGGAAGACAGCATGCCGGTTTTAAGCAGTATTTTGGCAGGAACCCATGCTTTTCCGATATCGTGAAAAAACGCGAGGCTGCCAACCGTTTTCAATTGCTTCACATCATTATTGTATCGAGGTTTTTCCAAAGCCAACGCCGAAAGAATGTTTGCAAGCCGCCCCACCCTTTGCATATGATCAAGCTCTTGCACCGGAATCCTTTGAATGATACGCAGAGTTTCCAAATCTATATACGGCTGAAAGGCTGCCAAGCTGACATTATCAAAAACATGGCTTTCGAATTGATTGGTGACGGTTTTATTGTTCAATGTTTGACACTCCTCAAGTAGAAATATTGTTGTCAAAAAATACTGTTGTAAATAGAATGCGTGTTTTATAGCCGGAGCGTATAATATATTTGCGTCACAGTATATAGTATACTGCGGTTATGCGACTTTTTTTACTTTCAGGCTCAGACTTTTAAACCATCTGGATCATTTGACGGCTAAAAGCCGTGCATTGCGCCAAGCTTTTCAATCGCTTTTTTCTTCTGTTCCATCAAAGAATGGGCGTAAATATTCAGCGTCGTGGAGACGGATGAATGCCCCAGCAATTCACTGACCGTTTTGACATCGATGCCAATTTCCAAAGCGCGTGTCGCGAACGTATGCCGTATTGTATGGAACTTTCGGTATTTGATGTTGGCTCTTTTCAGAATATTCTCATAGTATCTTTGCAGCGTTCTCGGGTCGATCGGTACACTCTTATTGGTCAGCATATATGCATCCCCGTCTTCTTTATTATATTTTGCAAGCATATCAAACAGAAACTGCGGCAAAGGGATGTATCGATTCGAGCTGCTGTTTTTTGGAGAACTGATATGGAGTATTGTCTTTTTGACGCCTTCTTCGAAATTTTTCTTACGGGACAAGGTTTTCTTAATCGTAATACATTTTGAAACGATATCTATATCCTCCCATTTGATTGCGGCCAATTCGCCTAAACGGATGCCTGAGTAAAAACAAAGCAATATGCCGACCGCCTTTATGTTTCCGTCTTTTATCAGCTCTTTTTCAATGGCTCTTTGTTCCTCAATGGAAAACACCATAATTGCTTTCTTCTGTTTTCTGGTAATAATAAGCGTATTCAGCAATTCATGTTTATAACGGCTTTCTTGAATAATAGACCGTAACGCGATTTTAAAGATCGTCAGTATTTTATTTCGATAGGCTTCAGACAACGTATGATTATCTCTGATACTGTTTGCAAAGCACTCCAGGCTGTCTTTTGTCAAGACACAAGCTTTTGATTCTTCAAAAAAAGGGAACACATATGTCTTCATGCAATAATAATAGTTTTCGTATGTTGAAAGTTTAACACGTTTTGAAGTCTCAAAAAGCCATCTGTCAAGCTCTTCGATTATCTTTTGGTTACAGTTTTCGGTTTTTTTATTGTCATTCATTCCTTCAATTCTTTCATTGAGTTTTCTCTTTGCTTCTGAATAGGTTTTTCCATAGATCGAAACGTATTTTCCGTTGGTCAGCCTTCGCCTCGCTTCCCACCTCCCGTCTTTTCTTTTGTAGATGTTTTCACCGCGCTTGCTCATTCTTGCTGCTCCTTTCTTGACGGTTATTTTGACGTTTTAAACAAGTCTGAACGGTATTATTAAACCCACTTTCAGACTTTTTTCGACATTATGTTTTATTTTTCTACAATATCTTACTGTACTATATTGAAAATTATCGGACAATATTTTATAATTTCAGACAAAGCAGACGCCGCAGTATACTATAAACTGCGGTTTTTTTATCTGTTCAAAAATACGTTTAGACAAAATTCTTTGGTTCCTTGGTTTAGATACCATATGCTATGATTTTGTTCGCCATATCAATAAATTTAATTTAAATATTAATAATATTGATTTTAATATTGACATAATTAATTAGGCATGCTATAAAATAATTAATAAATATCACAGGAGATAAACGATGAAGCACAAGGCGCCGTCCGCCTGCCCCGTTTGCGGCGGACAATATGAAATTACCCGGCTGACCTGCCAAAAATGCCAAAGCGAACTTAGCGGGCATTTCACCGGATGCGATTTCTGCAATTTAAACGATGACGACACTCTTTTCATCATGACGTTCCTTAAATGCCGGGGCAGCATCAAGGATGTCGAGAAGGAGCTCGGCATTTCATATCCCACCGTCCGCGGACGGCTGGACGCGGTTTTGGAGCGGCTGGGGCTTAAAAGCGGCGCGTCTTCCGACGAAATCAAAGAAGAGCGCCGTCAAATACTGAACCGTCTCGAGAACGGCGAACTGACTGCCGATCAAGCCGCGGAGCTGTTAAAAAATTTATCATAGAAAGCTGAGGAAACGAAAATGAACGAAGAAGTATTGAAAGTGCTGGAAATGGTCCGTCAAGGCAAAATATCTGCCGAAGAAGGTGAAAAGCTGATCAGCGCTATGGGAGCGGACGCACCCGCCAAAAAGCCGGAAAAGAAAAATTCCATGCTTCGCGTCCGCGTAGACGTGAACGATCCGGAAAAGAAGGAACAGGCGTGCGTCAACGTCAATGTGCCTTTGGTTCTCGCAAAAAAGGCGGTCGGCCTAATGACCTTCATTCCGAAGGACACAAAAAACGAGCTTAAGGAAAAGGGCATCAATCTTGACGATATTAATCTGAAAGAGCTGATCGAACTTTTCGAGGACGGTGAAATCGACGAAGAGCTTGTGAACGTGGATGTGGGAGACGGTGTGCAAGGAGCAAAGGTGAGAGTCTATGTCGATTAGAAAGAACAGCCTCGTGATCATCACCGTGCGCATCGGTTTTTTCCCGATTATCGTTATCTTTCCGTTCAGATGCCTTTCCGAAGTGATCGATGGAGCCGCCGACCTGCTGTCGCTTTTCAGCCGTGTGAGCCAAAAAGCGCAGGCCGCGATATCGCTCGCGGAACGGTTCATCGCACAGGTTAGGGAATACGGGCCTTTTGATTTGGCCGACGTGGATATACGCTCCAAAGAAGCCGGCGTCAGGGTCAGATTTCTGCTGAGGTGATTGTTATGAAATTTATCATCCGATATTCAATTAAGGCGGCCTTCTATTATCTCATACTGCTCGGCGCGTGGGCGGTCGGCCTTATCCCGGGCACGGCTCTTACCGCGCTTTGGGCGGCGTTAATGCTCGCGCTCGTCAACATGGTGCTCCGGCCGGTATTTGTCGCCGTCGCGCTGCCCTTCAACATCATCACATTTGGCATCGCCAGCATATTTGCGAACCTGCTTTCTCTTGTGGTCGCCAACGCGATCATCGGCGGGCTGATCACCTCCGGGTTTTGGGCCATGCTGCTTGTTGCACTCGCAGTCATGCTTCTCGACGACTGCATACGCGCCATACGAGCCGCTGTAAGAGCCGGAAAAACCGCTTAAAACACAAAGAGCGGGAAACCCCGCTCTTTGTGCTGTGTATCTTTGCAAAAAGCTTGCCAGCCCTTTACGCCATATGATCTGCCAACCGCCGTACAGGCAGCCGCAGCGCGCTGTTGGTTCATCATTTCACAATCTTTGACGGATGGATAATGCCGTCTTGCATTTTCGTAAACCCAAACAGCCACACATATTTGTCTATTCTATATGAAATCCTTTTTTCCTGCCATTTTTGAAAAAAAATCAGTGTCTTTTTTGAAAATTTTCGATACTTCCTCAAATTGGCTGACGCTTAGCATTTCCGCTCTTGCGTTTTCATCTATGCATGCCTTTTCCAGGACCTCACCCGCCTGCTCTGAAGACAGCCCGAAGCTCTGCCTTAAATTGCTTTTCACCGTTTTGCGGCGCATTGCAAACAATCCCTTTACCGTTCTTAGATAGGCGTCCGCATCCTTTCCCGCCTCGCGGTTGACGATGAGCTGCACCACTGCCGATTCCACATCCGGACGCGGATAAAAGCAACCCGCCGACACGTGAAAAAGCAGCTTCGGCTGTGAAAAAAAACCGACGGCCGCGGTAATCGCTCCGTAATCCCGGCCGCCCGGCTTCGCGCAGAGCCGTTCCGCCACCTCTTTTTGCACCATAACCGTTATTGAAGCGATGTGAAGCGGGGATTCCAGGAGCTTCATAAGGCAGGAGGATGTGATGTAATAGGGCAGGTTGGCCGCCACATGCACAGCGCCGCCTTCGGCCAGCGCGCCGATGCCGCCCATCAGATCCGCCTTTAAAAAATCTTCATGAAAGAGATGAAAATGCGGTTCATCCTTGAACATATCGCGCAGTGCCAGTGACAGCCCCGCGTCGATCTCATAGGCCGCAACAATCCGCGCCCTTTCCAGCAGGCGGCCGGTAAGCGCCCCCATGCCCGGGCCGATCTCCAGCACGCATGCGCCCTCCGGCGCCGACGACCGCGCGATATTATCGGCTATGTTTCCGTCAATCAAGAAATTCTGGCCGAACCGTTTCAATGGCGACACATGGTATGTATCCATCAGCGCTTTCAAAACGGTCGGCGAAGTCACGTTTTCATTCATTGGACGAGTATATCATATTTTTCAGCACACGAAAATCAATTCGCAAAAATACGATATAATTTCCCGATAATACGGGATTTTCGCCGTTTTATTGAATTAACATTTACGTTTGATAAAAAAATATTTCTTATTTGTTACAATAGTTTGACAAGTTAATTTCGATATAGTATAATTCATTATGTGGTTCAGAAACCGCTTTGATCAGCACCACCACCACCAATAATCATATACTATGATAAAAGCCTTCGCAGCAAACGAAGGCTTTTATCTTGAGTGCAACAAAACAAACGGCCCCTTCTCAATCACCTTAAGGCTTTCAGCGCGGAGCCGTATCAGCATATCATACGGGTTACTCAGACGACGGATCAGAGGGCGCGGGGGAGCCTTCGCCATTTTCAAGCGACTTCAGCCTTTTCTGCACTTCAGGCAGCTGCTTGGCTTCCCGCGTAAATTTGACCGCATATGACATCTCGTCCTTGCTGTTGTTGCCGATCTCGGCGTCTTCCTCGTTCGCAATGGCCATCGGCTTCGATTTCTGGATTTCCTCGGTGAGCTTGCTGATTTCGTAAAGCCTGTTGGTCACCGGCTGTGAACGGATCACTTCATATAACGTGTCCATAAACTCCTCCTCCTTTCACCTTTCATTTTATCCGCAAAACAAAAATGTTCCCGCCACGCAAGCAAGAACATGGTATGCAACAATGGTTGCCGGCCCTATGGTTGAAGCATCCATGCTCAAGACCCGCGTTTTGCATCCTTGCCCGACGGCACAATCAGCCTTTTTCTTTTTTATCGGTATTTATTTTAATAACTTTAGCGTCATTTGCAAAAAAAATTAAAGAGCCGCATGAAGGCTCTTTTCTGCTTGTCGAAAAAACTTCGGTTTTCCGCCAGTTTTCCGGCTTTGCTTGTTCCTCGCAAGCTCGAAACGGCGCAAAACCGCAAGGTGTAGGCGGCGCGGGCCAAGCCCGCCTTGCCCATAAATGATATTTTCGTTTTATTGACAGTCCGAAAGATCCGCTTGAGGGCTCTTTTTGACTGTCAAGCTTCTTCCTTATCTTTCTCCCGCTCAGCCTCCGAAGCGTCAAGCGGCATAAGCTCCTCGCCGTTCCAGAGCTTTTCGAACTCCTCGCCGTCGATCTTTTCGCGCTCTATCAACACAGCCGCGATCTTATGGAGCAGCTCTTCTTTTTCTTTTAAGATCTCCTGCGCTTTTTTAAAGGCGTTGTCGAGAAGCTTCTTTGTCTCCACGTCCACCTTGAAAGCGAGATCCTCCGAATACGTCTTTGTATGGCCGATTTCCTTGCCAAGGAACAATTCCTGATTGCTGCCAAGGAAGAACGGCCCGATTTCGTCGCTCATGCCGAACTTAATCACCATGTTGCGCGCAATCTCCGACGCACGCTGCAGATCGCTCACCGCGCCGGTGCTCACATCGCCCAGCACAAGCGCTTCTGCGGCTCTGCCGCCCAGCATCATGGTGATATCGGCAATCAGCTTGCTTTTAAACACATGCTGATTGTCCTCCTCAGGCAGCGTCATGGTATAACCGGCCGCCATGCCTCTCGGAATGATGGATACCTCATGAACCGGATCGCATTCGGGCTGGGCCTTGGCGCAAATGGCATGCCCCACCTCATGATATGCCGTACACTTCTTGTCCTTCTCGGTAATCACGCGGGATTTCTTTTCAGGCCCCGCGATCACGCGCGTGATGGCTTCTTCCACCTCCACCATCGTGATCTTCTGCTTCTTGGCACGCGCGGTCAGTATCGCCGCCTCGTTAAGCACGTTTTCAAGATCCGCGCCGATAAAACCGGGCGTCCTTTTGGCAAGCACCTTCAGATCCACATCGTCCGCAAGCGGCTTTCCCTTGGCATGCACACGGAGGATATCCTCACGCCCCTTCACATCCGGATAATTGACGACGATCTGCCTGTCAAAACGACCGGGGCGCAGCAGCGCAGGATCGAGTATATCTTTGCGGTTTGTCGCCGCCAAAACAATAATACCCTCGTTTGTCTGAAAGCCGTCCATCTCAACAAGAAGCTGATTGAGCGTCTGCTCGCGTTCATCATGGCCGCCGCCAAGACCGCTCCCTCTCTGCCGGCCCACCGCGTCAATTTCATCAATGAACAATATGCAAGGCGAGTTCTTTTTGGCGTTGTCAAACATATCGCGCACGCGGGACGCGCCCACACCCACGAACATTTCGACAAAATCACTGCCGCTGATCGAAAAGAACGGCACGCCCGCTTCTCCGGCCACCGCTTTGGCCAGCAGCGTTTTGCCGCCGCCCGGAGGCCCCACCAGCAGCACGCCTTTCGGTATGCGCGCGCCAAGGTCGATAAACCGCTTCGGGTTTTTTAAAAAGTCCACAATCTCGGCAAGCTCGGCTTTTTCTTCGTCGGCGCCCGCCACATCCGCAAACGTCTTCTTATGCTTATCGTTCACCTGCATGCGCGCGCGCGACTTGCCGAAGGAAAGCGCCTTGTTGCCGCTGCCCTGCTGCTGGCGCATGATGAAGTAAAAGAAAAGTATCACCACGGCAGTGGGGATCAGATACGGCAGCAGCACCTCGAAAATGGAGGGTTCGGGCGTCGGAGACATTGTGAAGCTGTCAAAACCATAGCCGAGCGTATTTGTCGCGCCGGTAATGGCCTTCATGTCTTCGTTGAACTGTTCAAGATCCGGTATATATGTATTGTAGTCATATTCGGACGGAAACTTGTCGCGAACAACCTGGGTGTCCTTTTTGAGCGCATACAGCTGATGATCCATGATCACAACGGAGCTGATCTGCCCGTCTTTGACATGCTTCAGAAATTCATCATATTGAATAACACGCGAATCGGTTGTGTTGGCTGCGGTAAGCCATTGGATCAAAAACAGCACCACCGCAAATCCGAGAATATATATCAGCGATCCACGGGCTGATTTCTTCAAATTGCTGTCCTCCTCATTTTACTTTGCCTGACCATTGTAACATAACGGCTTTTCCTTTTCAATTTAACAGTTATGAACGATATTTGAACATTGAACCGTCTGTCGTCAATGCGAATATACTTCGGGTTTGAGCTCTCCGATATATTTCAGGTTGCGGTACCTTTCGGCATAATCAAGCCCGTAGCCCACAATAAACACATCGGGCACCACAAAGCCCACATAGTCCGCCTGAAAATCCACGGTGCGGCGCTCAGGCTTGTCAAAAAGACAGCATGTTTTGAGCGTGGCGGGATTGCGCGAAATCAGCGTGGTGGTCAGATACTTGAGCGTGAGCCCCGAATCCACGATGTCCTCGACAATAAGCACATTTTTCCCCGCGATGTCCTCTTCGATGTCATACTGTATACGCACCGCACCCGAAGATACCGACGCCTTTCCATAGCTCGATACCGACATGAAATTCATATGGATCGGGATATCAAGCTCCCGAACGAGATCGGCATAAAACATCACCGCGCCTCTGAGCACACCGACCGTCAGAATCTCTTTGCCCTCCATGTCCCGTCTGATCTGCGCCGCCAGCTCTCTGACTCTTTCTCTGATCTGTTCTTCCGTAAACAAAACCCTTTTGATGTCGCTATGCATTGTCTGTCCCCTCACACCTCATAATATAACACGGCCCGCCGTTTTTGACCTTTGCGGTATCCGATATCCCCACGCCAACCGCCCATAACACTTCTGCGCCCTTTGCGAGAAGAACCAGGCCGTCGCGTTCTTGCAGCGGCACTTTTCTGTCGGACAGATAATCGCTCAGGCGCTTTTTGCCGCTCATGCCAAGCGGACGGATAAAGTCGCCCTCACGCCTGAACCGAAAGCCCGCTCCGTGCAATGCGCCGATATCGAAGCATTCCGTGCCGGGCCGCCGCAAAGCTTCCCCTTTTTCGCACACGATCACGACGTTTTCAAGCGCGTATCGTCCCTCGCCGATAAAATCAATTAAAGCATTATTATACCGCTTTTCTTTTTTTCTGCCAAGCCTCAGCCTGCCGTATTCTACGGACACTTCCGTTTCGCCCGGAAGCTCGATTCGCTTGCCCGACTCGTTTTTCTCCGCAAGGGCCAGTATATCGTCAATATGGA
Organism: Clostridiales bacterium; assembly: GCA_029265435.1. GTDB lineage: Bacteria > Bacillota > Clostridia > Christensenellales > SZUA-584 > SZUA-584. The sequence goes on along the minus strand of JAJUJH010000064.1, from coordinate 1,651 downwards.
CCGCCGATATATCCGTCAGGCGTCCGCCAAACCGCAGCAGCGCCAGCCGCAGCATCCGTTTGCGCACGGCAGCGGGCCGGCTCATCAGCGCCGCGATATCCACAAAAACACAGCCGCCCGATTCCTCAATGCCGCCCGCGTCCATTGCCGCCTTCATCAGCGCTTCTTCGTCTTCCGCAAGCAGCTTGGCCGCAGCGGCGATATGCGATACCGCCTGTTCGTTCACATATTTGAGCCGGGGCAGTATCTCTTTCCGCACATAGTTGCGCGTATAGGCGGTATCGTCGTTGGTGGCGTCATGCCTGTAGACGATCCCGTTTTCTGCCGCGTAGCTTTCGATCTCTTCGCGGGTGAAAATGAGAAGGGGCCTTAAATACCTGCCGCGCCGCTCCGGTATGCCGCAAAGTCCCTTAAGGCCGCTGCCGCGGCAGAGATTCATCAATACCGTTTCCGCCATATCGCCCGCATGATGCGCCGTGGCGATCACAGAGGCGCGCTGCTTGTCCAAAAACGCATATCTCGCCCGCCTTGCCGCCGTCTCAAGCGACATATCCCATTCCTTCGCAAGCCTTGTCACGTCGTCGCCGCCCGTCAGACAGACGACGCCGCGCCGCGCGCATTCGCGCTCAACAAAGCGCATATCCTCAACCGACTCGCCGTCGCGTATGCCATGCTCAAAGTGATACGCTTCTATTATTATGTTCAGATCGTCACGCAAATTGCACAGCAGGTCGAGCAGAACCATCGAGTCGGCGCCGCCGCTGACAGCCGCGCCGACGGTATCGCCGGGCTTTATGCCGAATTCGATCAGTTTTTTTCTGACATGCGCTTTCATGTGTCCATATTAGCAATTATACGTTCACGCCGCAATAGCGCAAAGTGTCTTTGTCACAATCGTTTGGTTTCGCCGGCGGATTATGTCATCGTATTCCCAACGCTTTTGAAATACACGGTCAGCACCGAGATATCGGCGGGAGACACGCCCGAAATGCGCATCGCCTGCCCCAGCGTTTCGGGCTGAACGGCGCAAAGCTTCGCCGCCGCTTCCAGCCGCAAGCCGCCGATCGTCTTGTAATCAAAACCGCGCGGCAGCTTTTTCTTTTCAAGCGAAGCGAACCGGTTCACCTGCCGCTCCTGTTTTTCGATATAGCCCGCATACCGGATCTCCGTTTCCACACACTCCGCCACCTCGCGCGGTGCATCCGCTCCGCAAACCTCTGCGAGATCCGCATAGCCGATCCCCCGTCTGGTCAGAAGCGCCGCCGCCTTGACGACGCTTTTCAGCTCCGGCTGCCCCTTGGCTTTCAGCAGTTCGTTCGCACGCCGTATATCCACCGGACAGCTCAAAAGCCGCTGTTTTTCTTTTTCAACCGCCTCGCGTTTTTTCATATACGCATCGTATCGCTCGTCCGACACCAAGCCCACGCGCCGGCCTTTTTCCGTCAGCCGCACGTCCGCGTTGTCCTGCCGCAGCAGCAGCCGATATTCCGCCCTTGCCGTCATCATCCTGTACGGCTCCGACGTCCCCTTTGTCACAAGATCATCGATGAGCACGCCCGCGTAAGCCTCGCTTCTGCCGAGTATGAGCGGCTCCTCCTGCTTCACATACTGGACGGCGTTGATGCCGGCGACAATGCCCTGCGCCGCCGCT
>JAJUJH010000161.1 GCA_029265435.1 Clostridiales bacterium | reverse complement strand
GGGCAAAGCAGCATTTTAATGAAGCATACCGTTTTGCAAAATTCTATGACCCTGATAAAACGCAGATTGACAGAATCGGTTTGCAGGGCGATGCAATGACGATCGCCGTTTGTACGGATAACCCGATGATCGATGAAGATATCAGGCTTTTTGCCGATGTGCTGAGCAAAGACGATGAATTGATTGGGGAACGTTTGGCGGTATTGTCACGTCTATTAAAGGAGATGGGATACTGATGGACAAATCGGCAAAGAAGCTGCTGCAAAAGCAATACAATGAGCGCCGCGTGAAAGGCGGTGTATATGCCATCGAGAACCTTGATAACAGAAAATTACTGCTCTTGTGCACAACGGATATGCCGGGCAGCCTAAACCGGTTTGAATTTGCCGTTCAAGCCGGAGGATGCGTTCATCCGAAGCTCATGGCAGAGTGGAGTAAAGGCCGATTTGCAATAAAAGTAGTCGAAGAGCTGGAAAAAAAACAAGACCAGACGGACAGAGAATTTGAACAGGAAATTCAAGCCTTGTATGAAATCACGCGCGAAAGCTATCCGCCGTCACAGCTGTATTGAAACGGCCCATCATTGCTTATTATTCAACCGGTCTTTGCAGAGCATTGTGATGCTGCGGTCGTAGGTTTTTTCACCTTCTTTTGTAAAGAGACAGCCGGGCGCTTCACCACGGCGCTTGTGGTAACTGATGCATTCGCAGCATTTGCCGTGACGCGAGCAAGAAATATAGGTGCATGTGCATGGTGTTTTATTGCTATCGCAAGCCATTTTATTCCCTCCCATATCGAATCGATATCATTATATATGTTGCTTTTAATGAACGCAATAATAAACGGAGGAGCATCATGTTAAGCGGAATTGCAGCCGTTACCGGCGATATTACAAAAATCCATGTTGAAGCCATTGTCAACGCGGCGAACAATACTTTGCTGGGCGGAGGCGGCGTTGACGGAGCGATTCACCGCGCGGCAGGCCCGCGGCTTCTTAAGGCTTGCAGGGCTTTGGGCGGCTGCGCCACAGGACAAGCAAAGATAACCGAAGCCTTTGATCTCCCGTGCCGCTATGTGATTCATACAGTCGGACCGGTCTGGCATGGAGGCGGCCACGGCGAGGCCGAACTGCTGAGTGCCTGCTATCAAAACGCGCTTCTTTTGGCAAAGGAGCACGGCATCAAAACGCTGGCTTTTCCCGCCATCAGCACAGGCGCTTACGGATATCCGGCGGAGGAAGCGGCGGCCATTGCCGTCCGAACGGTAAAAAACTTTGTGACCGACAACAAAACGATTGATACCGTTTTATTTGTCTGTTTGACGGAATCAATGACAGACATATATAGAAAGCTCATTCGAACATGAGGTAAATATGCTGATTTTGTAAACATTTCGGTAATTCCGCAGATCAAAAAAGGGAATTCGGCCTCGATATCGAATCAATATGTCAAATTCGCTTCTTTTGCATCGCTGTCGTTGTTGAAAGTCTCGTTAAGATTCGTATACCTATATAATGTCTGTTTTTCAGATAATGTGCGGTATGGACAGGAGATAATTATGAGTCGTTTTGTGCCAGAAATACACGGCAATTTAAGAAAACATATGGTGCGTGTCCCTGAAGTTATCAACGAGGTCAGCGGCATACGGATATTCGGGAAAATGATCAAATCCCTCGTTTTTACGACGGACGTTGCGCTGATTAAAAACTGCAACGCCAATGCGGTGATTGCCGTTTATCCTTTTACGCCGCAGCCGCTTATCACACACGCGATCATCACAGTGTCGGATATTCCTGTGTTCTGCGGCGTTGGGGGAGGTACGACGACAGGCAAACGCGTTGTCAATCTGGCCATGGACGCAGAATTTCAGGGTGCAATCGGCGTGGTTGTCAACGCGCCCACTTCAAACGATGTCCTTTTAAAGCTGAAGGACAGAATCGACATACCCATTGTGGTGACCGTTGTTTCAGAAGCCGAAGATGTTGGAGCGAGGCTGAAATCGGGCGCATCGATTATCAATGTTTCCGGCGCGTCAAATTCGCCGAACATCGTAAAAAGCATAAGAGCCAAATTTCCCGAAGTTCCGATCATCGCGACGGGCGGGCCGACGGAAGAGTCGATTCTCAGAACAATCGAAGCGGGCGCGAATGCCATCACGTATACGCCGCCCACTTCGGCTGAGATATTTAAACAACTCATGGATAAATATCGAAACGAAATATAACTTTTCAATTTAATCTCATAAATGCTCACGTAATGACACAATATGGTGTAAATTCATTGCATATTTGAATATTTTGCGTATAATATGATGTAATGATTACGGGAATATGACGTTGCCATGACATGAATAATCACTGGCTTTTTGAGGTTGATATGAAAAGTATTCTCGGCAATATACTGGTATATTGCAAAAAAACGCAAAACAGATTATTAAGGCTGCTAAGGAGTATAAATTTACGTTTTCGTTGCACGAAAACCAATGAGCACAGCCGGAAAAACAGCGGCAGCGCTTTCGACTGTTATTCTTCGAAAGCAAAATCATGGCGGAACAACAAGAAGCTTATTGCCGCGGGAGGCTGCGCGGTCATTGTGACAGCGGTTTTGGCTGCGGTTTTGATTCCCGCTCCGTCCAATTCCGCGCTGGTTTCCGTGGGAGAAGGCGTTGCGGGCTTGGTTGACGTCTCGGCAGGCGAAGCTGACGGACGGCTTGCGGTTACATCGGGCGGAACGCTACAGTCGTCTGCATCGGACGAACTTGCCGTCACGACGGACGAAGTTCAGACGATGCCAACGCCAGAACCTTCGCCGATACCCACAACGGCGCCCGATGTCAGTATGCTATGGCCGGGATGTCATGATGCGAAGATCATCGACGTTCAGGAACGTCTGATGGAGCTTGATTATATGGATAAAGACGAGCCGACGGATTATTACGGCAACGGAACAAAATATGCGCTTCAGCTTTTTCAAAGAAATAACAATCTTCAGGTTGACGGTCTGCTTGGCGAGAAAACGCTGGCAGCGCTTTTTTCCGCTGACGCACTGCCTTATACTGTAAAGCTTGGAGACAGAGGAACGGACATTTCGGCGATTCAGGAAAGGCTTCATGAACTTAAGTACCTCAAAGCAGTCCATACCGGCTATTTCGGTACGGATACCGAAACGGCCGTTAAAAACTTTCAAAAGAGAAACGGGCTGAAGGCTGACGGCATTGTGGGTGAATATACAAGAGAAAAGCTATATTCGGAAGACGCAAAGTCCGCGAAAGCATCGACGGGCGGCGGCGGTGGAGGTTCGGGCGGCACGGGCGGCGGCACCGCCATTGCTGTGGGAGATCCAGACCAAGTGTCCGTGAACCAACTGCTTGAGATTGCAAAATCGAAACTGGGTTGCGAGTATACGCGGTCTAGAAAAGGGCCGAATGAATTTGATTGTTCGGGTTTTGTCTATTACTGTCTCAACACAGCAGGCTATAGAATCGGATATATGACGTCAAGCGGATGGGCTAAATGCGGTTTGCCGAAAGTGACAAGAATGTCGGACATGAAAGCCGGAGATATTATCTGCTTCAAAGGCCATGTGGGTATTTATATGGGCGGCGGACAAATGATCGACGCCAGTTCCAGCTGCGACAGCGTCCGTATTTGCAGCAACGTACTGGATTCTAAATACTGGAAAAGCCATTTTATATGCGCACGCCGGGTTTTCTGATGCGGTGAAAAAAGGCGCACCGCCACTGAACGGCGCGCCTTTTTCAACGATCAGTTATGAGCCTTATTCTTTGCTTTTGATATCATCCTCGGTAATTTTCAAGCAATTGTCTCCGTCAACCCAAAGCCGTTCAAGACCATAAAACTCGCGTTCTTGCTTATGAAACAGATGAATCAGTATGTCGCCGTAATCCAGAACAATCCATCGGCCTTCTCGGTACCCCTCGATGCGAAGCCGCTGTTTGCCTTTTTCCATCATATACTTTTCAACATCATCGCAGAGCGATCGGACATGAACGTCCGACCGGCCGCTCGCAAGTATAAAATAGTCCGCGACGATTGTCAGATGGGATACATGGAGAATTCTGATATCCTCCGCCTTTTTGAGCAGCAGCTGTTTCGATACATTCATAACGTCGTCATTAAATTGATGCATCAAATTGATTCCTTCTCCTCCTTTGTATAATCATTATAGGCTTCGATGCTGTTTGGATGCAATGCAAATCCCCTTTTTTTGACAAAGCCAATCACTTCTTGCAAGGCTTTGCGCATTGCCAAATCGATATCCTCATACGCCATGCTGCGTATATCGTCTACGCCGATAAAATCACGGCTCGGTTCAATCAAATCGGCAATATAAATGATCTTTTCGAGCAGCGTCATTCCTCTTCGGCCTGTTGTGTGCCAGCGTATGGCGGACAGTATTTCTTCGTCATCGATCCCGAGCTGCTTTTTTATCATGGCCGCACCCAGCCGGCCATGGATCAGCTCAATATTGTCCGCTTCGACATCGTCAATCGAAATATCGTATTCGGAAGCAAGTTGTTGAAGTTCGCATCCGCATTTTCCTTTCGCCACATCATGGAGCAGACCGGCGATGTAAGCTTTATCCCGATCCGCGCCATACCTTTGCGCAAGCCGGACGGCTTCATGGGCTGTACCGATAGAATGGCATAAGCGTCTGCCGTCAATATTCTGTTTTAAATAATCCAACAATTCTTGATCTTGCATCTATTCCCTTTGACCGTAAATATCGTGTTTGATGATATATTTTGCAACTTTTGGAGCAATCAGTCCCTCGGGCAGCCTGTTTTCGGCAAGCAGCCTTCGGATCTGCGTTGAGGAAATATCCGGACCCCTTTCTTCGGCCACATAAACCTTATGACCGAAACGATTATTCAGCATGTCCACATATCG
>JAJUJH010000149.1 GCA_029265435.1 Clostridiales bacterium | reverse complement strand
GTATATTAACAAACTTATTCTCCGTTTGTCAACACCGTTTTCGCTGCCATCTTCTGCCGCTTGCCCGCCCGCTGTCTTGCGAGCGCTCAAATATCTTATCAAACCAATCTCTCGTTGTCAACGCTTTTATTCATGCTTTTTTCCACTCTCAATTGGCATACTCATTACCCCTCCCTGATGATAATGCCGGCCATTACAATAAATGCGTTATCGGGAATCAAAACAAAGCGCAGCAGAATGGTAATTCCCAATAACGCGCGCCGATGCCACCCTAGCGCCACGGTCAGGATATTGCCAATCCGAGCCGATGCGATTTCACACAATTTCAGTCCGCTCGCGTTCTTTATTGAACGGCTTCTTTTTACGAACGGGCAGCTGTGAAAACACTGTCGCGCCGAAGACGAGCACACATCCGATCATCTCTTTTGCCGTAAATCCTTCCCCCAAAAATGCCACGCCAAATACCGCCGCAAATACGGACTCGAGACTGAGTATCAGCGACGCGGAAGCCGGTTCCGCGTATTTCTGACCGATAATTTGCAGCGTATATCCGATACCGCCCGACACAACGCCAAGATAAACGATGGGCGCCCAACTGACAGCAAGCTCTGATATCTGTGGTTTTTCAAATATCAGCATGCAAACGGCCGAAATAACGGATGCCGTAAACGACTGGATGCAGGATATTTTGATACCGTCGGCAAGCGGAGAGTATTTGTCAATTACGAGGATATGGAACGAGAACAGAAACGCGCTGAGCAGAACGAGCGCGTCGCCTTCGTTGACCGAAAAGCCTTCATTGACGCTGAGAAGATAGAACCCGGCGACAGCCACAGCCACACTGGCCCATACCCGTCCATGCACTCTTTTTTTGTTAAATATGCGCAATATGGGCACAAAAATGATATAGAGCGCCGTAATAAATCCTGCCTTGCCTGCGGTAGTGGACGATATACCCGTCTGTTGGGCATTGGTGGCCAACGCAAGGCATATGCCGCATAATACTCCGCCGACCATCAGCGTTTTTCTGCCGCGGCTCTTTTGTTCCGTCGTTTTCTCGTTATCTCTTCTGCGCAACAGCGCAACAGGCAAAAGCGCAATGCCGCTGATTAGAAAACGGCAAGCGGAGAACTCAAACGTACCGACATTGATCATGCCGATTTTCTGCGCAATAAACCCCGCTCCCCAAATCAGAGCGGCCAAAAGCAATAATATACCGCCTTTTATGCCGCGGTCTTTCATGATGCCCTCCATGTTGTCCAAAATCTCTGCGGCGTCTTTTGGATATCGCCGTTCTTTATCCCTTATACCTGTAATTCGCTTTCCAGATGTTGAGTCGGTACATCAGCGAAGCGATCTTTCCGCCGCCGGGGATGAATTTCATATCTTCCGGCTTCAGCGCGCCGAAAATGAATATGAGCAGCAGATACACCACAACTGCCGCCGCAATCACCACAAGCGTCATCAGTCTTGAATACGCGCCCGAAGCGACGGGCGGCATCATAAAGTATACGGCGGCGCTCATACCCGCCGTTGCCAGCAGCGGCTTCACAAAATCGTCGAGCAGTTTGACGCGCATATGCGCGCACCGGATCACGCAGATAATGTCCAGCAGCGCCGCAATCGCGTAACACGCGAGTGTTCCATATGCGGAGCCCTGCACGTTGATTTCGGGTATTTTGATTGTGATGACGCTGACCGCGATTTTGACGCCGATTCCGATGAAAAGATTGATAACGGGCAGATACGTTTTCCCAAGCCCCTGCAATATGCCGGTCATCGTCTGCAGTATCGTCAGGAAAAATACCGATATGGCCAGTATGCCAAGAAGCTGTCCGCCAATAAGCAGGTAATCACCCTTCAGGCCGGCATAAAGAAGATGCATGATCGGCGTTGACAAGAAGAACAGCCCCGCTGCGCTCGGCAGGCCGACAAGCATGGACAGTTTGAGCCCGATGCCCGACTTTTGCGCGATGCTCCTCATATTATTTTCCGTTTTCGATGCGGCGATCGAGGGAACAAGGCTCATTGAAAGCGCAAGTGAAAAAACCGCCGGCAAATTGGTGATCGAATTCGGATAAGTGGTCGCAAGGCTGTACAGCGAGTTCACTGTTTTTTCATCAAGCGGAATTTCTTTTCCGATAAGCAAAACGCTGCGCATACCGTTCAGCGTATGGGTTATGATTGCCGAATCGGCGTTTTGCACAATCGGCATGGCGCATGCGCCGATGATGATCGGCGCCGCCAGAAACGCAAGCTGTTTCCCGATGTTTCTTGTCAGTTCCCTGTATCGGGCGCTCTTTTCTCGGCGTCTGAATATGCCAAGCTTCTTTTTGTACAAAATCATCATATACAGGCATGCCGCAACCTCCGATATGCTGATTCCGAGCACGGCGCCCGCCGCACCGTAAACCTCCCCCTGCTTCACCCAGACGGAAGCCAGCGTCAAGCCTGCGGCCACCTTCACGATCTGCTCGATCATCTGCGAAACGGCAGTCGGCGTCATACGCTGCATGCCTTGAAAATACCCTCTGTATGCGGACATGACCGCCACAAAAAACAAGGAGGGGCCAAGCGCCATGATGGCGTATTGGGTATCCGGGCTGCCAAGCGCCGCCGCTATCTGGCCGCTGAATGCCACCATGATCACGGTCGTGGCAAGCCCGATAAAAAACATCGCTTTGAGCGCCCTGCGGAACACGGCATAAGCCGCTTTGTAATCGCACAGCGTCACCCGTTCCGCCACCATTTTGGCGATGGCGACCGGCAGTCCGGCGCTCGATAAAGCAAGAAGAAAGGTGTAAATCGGAAAAGCGCGACCGTAATACGACATTCCGCTCGTACCGATTATATATGTGGTTGCAATCGTGTAAACGGCGCCGATCAGTTTGGATATCATACCCATACTGCCAAGGATTGCCGCGCCCTTCACGAAACTCTTTTGATTTCCCATATTCCCCGTCTATAAGCCTTATATCAAAAATACGGCCCTCTCAGGCGTTTGTTTCCAATGCATACATGCGTCTATTCATTATAATATGTTAAGGAAAAATTACAAACAGTTTTTCTGTCTGTCGTTTATCACGCTCAGTTTTTGCCGACCTGTCTGCCGTACAAATCAAAAAGGTAGCAGGCATCCTCTTTTTTATCCTTCCATATTGCTTCCGCAGACCATATCAGACCGTCCGTATGGTTTTCCGCCGCTTTTCCGCTGTAAACGGTAAGGCTTTCTTTGGCCTTAATCATGGTTCCCGCCGGGAAAAAGAAGATTTCGTTTCCCGAATCCGAATAAAGACACCATCCCGTCAGATCCGCATCCTGCTCCGTTTCATTCGTCAGCGTGACGTATTCCGCCTTCGCGTCTTTTTCGCTGATTTCGATATCGGGTGCTTCATTAGCCGGCTTATCAACCGGGTATATCGAGTTACCGTCATAAAGAAGCGTTCCCGTGTCTCCAAGCACAAAGCCCTGCGCACCCGCTTTGGAAATACTGCTCATCACCGTACCGGCGGGCGGGTTCTCCGAATCGGTCGGAATAATGGAATAGCGTGCCCCCACAGCTTTCAAAAAAGCGGTTGACGTTGAATCGTCCTGTCCGTGATGCGCTGTCTTCAAGACATCGGCGCTTATGTCTTTACCCGATTCCAGTAGTCCTTTTTCGGCTTCAAAAAGCTGGTCGGCAGCAAAAAGCACCCGTTTGCCGCCGTATTCAAACAAAAGCACCATGCTTTGATCGTTTTCGTTCTCATAATCGGCCACTGGCCCAACAACGGTAAATACGGCCCCGCCGATATCCACGCTGTCGCCCGCAGTCAGCATCCTGACGGCAATATTCTTCTCTTTATGAGCGTTGACTATCACTTTTTCGTCCGCACACTCGGGTATTGTATAGATGGTCCCGCAGGACGCCATATCCAGCACGCTCTCAAGACCGCCGATATGGTCCTTATGACCATGCGTCACAAAAACCGCCGAAAGCTGTTTGATGCCGCGCGTCATCAATATTCGTCCAATCTCTTTAAAGCCTTTTTCCGGCCCCGTATCAACCATCACCCAATCGCCGCCGGGAATGCCAATAAGCGCCGCGTCACCTTTGCCGACATCGAGAAAATAGACCTGCATGCCGTTTGATTCCGCCGATTCTTTTCCTTCATCTGCTTCGCCGCCGCAGGCAGCCAGTGAAAACACAGCGGCAATCACCGCCAGCCATAACAATATCGACTTATTTTTTGCCAAAACGCTCTCCCTTGCTGAAATTGAACCGTTTTAAGGCGGCATTGTGGTTCTATGCCGAGCCGTACGAAAAAACAGGGAGCCATTTGCCCCCTTCGTTGATTATCGTTAAGATTTTCTCTGTCTGACGATCATGATCGATGAAAGCACTGCCGTCGCCACACCGTATATCAAAAGCAAAATCTTGAAAATATCGTTGCCGAGAAAATCCATTCCGGGGTTGAATATATCCACCACATAAAAGGTCAGCATCATCAGCGAAATAATAAAACACAGGTGCGGAAGCAATCTCTTGATCATCGTTTTCTCCTTTATTCATCAGCGATATAGAGGATATCGCTTGTTTCTCTGCCGCCGTCAAAAGGCTTGTTGTAGAGCGCGCCTTCAAACGCCATTTCGGAGGATTTCCCGCCGTCCAGATTGAACGCTTCCTTGCAGTTGAGACTGTACATCAACTGCGACATCTCTTTTGTGGAATAGCCGTCCGAATATCCCGGTTGGCGTCCGTCTACCACCACAAAGCAGTAATGGCCCGGCTCATAATACCCGACTGCGGTGCGCGGATTCTTCGGGTTGACCGTGCAGTTAAACTTCTCCATCGGCTGACCATCTTTTAGGAGCATGGGACCAAATGTCCATACCTGATAAAGCCCCTGATTTTTGAGCGTATCGTAATCAAACTCGTCTGGGGAGTAAGCTTTCATTGTTCCGTCGTTGAAAAGGACAAACTGATCGGACGTATGTTTGGTGTCCCGATACTGCACGCTGTTTCGTACCACTATGCCTTTGTTGAGGCCGCAGTAATCGCCGTTGATGGCGATCACCGCGTTGTTCTGGCTCGCGATATCCGGCGTGAAATCCGCGATACCGCTGCCAAACGTATCCTTCGCAAACGCCGTACGGAAATACTTGATGTCCGCAATGTAGATGTCCGCCACAAAATACGTCACGCCGTCTTTTTGCACCTTGTCAATCGTCACGCTCACATTGGCGCTTTTATACGAATTTTCCGTCTTTTCCACCGCGCCGTCCGTAAACTTGTCGGCAAACTTCACGCGCCACGAATCCGCGTCGGGGGCCGCGGCGGTCTGCGTATCGGCGGCTTCCGGGCTTTGGGACGGAACACCCTGTGCGCTGCTTGTTGCCCGTGCCGTTTCCTGCGTTTGCACGGCGCCCGGCAGCACCACCGCGTTTTGGCTCATGTCTCTCGGAATGATGAAATAGTACAGCGAAAATATAAAAAGCAGCAGTGCCGCAATCGCCGTATCGATGACAAAAACCCATACCACCGGAATGCCGGCACTCTTCTTTTGTTTTGCCGCCGGCTTTCTTGAGTATCCGCTCAGGCTTCTTTTCCTTTCATACGGATCGTCATCAAAAAAGTTATTTCGTCCTCTTTGATTATTGTTCTGCATTGTCCCCTGTCCCGTCCGAGTATCGTTTTCATTCGATACTCTTTAAAGTCCCCTGCCAACGGTTGTATATTATCACAATATTCATATATTGGCAACCGGCTCGAATTTCATTCCACGCTTTTTCATGCGCTCATTTTTGGTTTGTCAGCATTGGCGCCAATCCGATAAAACTGAGCCCCAACACCGCAATGCAATAAAACACTCTATCAACCGTTTCAATGCTGCTCCACCTCAAAATTGTCACCAT
>JAJUJH010000131.1 GCA_029265435.1 Clostridiales bacterium | reverse complement strand
TCTGTTTGACGCCACAAGGCGCTCCTGCTTTTTATCCGCATCAATCAGCGTCACCTCAAGCTCTTTGCCTTCAAACTTTTTTAAATCTTCCACATACTTGAGCGAGAGATGCGACGCGGGTATAAACGCGCTGTAGCCTTCAATTTTGGTTGTCACGCCGCCTTTGACCGCTTTTTTAACCGTACATTTATACAGCTTGTCCGTGCCCACAAACTCCTGTATCTTCTGCCAGTTCAATTTCTTTTCGATCCGTTTTCTCGACAGAAGCACATTGCCCTCGCCGTCATTCAAATTGATGACTTCCGCCTCAATTTCGTCGCCGATCCGATACGCATCTTTGGGGTTGATATCATTGAGTGATAATTCGTTTCTGAGTATAATGCCGTCCGATTTATAACCGATATTCACACATACTTCATCATCAGTGACTTGTACGATATTGCCTTTGACAATCTGGCCCTTCTTCAGACGAACGACCTTTTCCAATCCTTCGAGGAACTCATCCTGTTCTGTTGCCGATGCATTCTCTTTTCTTCTTTTTTCGCCTTCCTCTTGAGGTTCCGTTGCGTCTGCGGTAGACTCGGCCGAAACTGATTCGTCTACCATGTCGTTGGCTGCCGTCTCTGTATCGGTGACCTGCTCACCTTCAGCGACTGGCAGCACTTTCTCATTTTCAATCATGTAGTCAAAAACCTCCCTAATCATCGTATCCGGCGTTGATGCACCGGCGACAATGCCTATTATATCATCAAAACGCATTTTTTCAAGTGATAGTTCACTTTTATGCTCGATGTGCCAAACATTTTTACAGTACTCCCTGCATAGCTCATACAGTTTTCTGGTATTCGAGCTCTGGCTTCCGCCCACCACAATCATCGCGTCCGCTTTTTGAGAAATCTCTTTCGCCTCGTCCTGCCGCTGCTGCGTCGCGCTGCAAATGCTCATAAAAGGTGTGATACGGCTGATTTTATTTTCAAGCGCTTTCAGCATATCGTTCCATTTGTCTTGGGTGATCGTCGTCTGGGCCACAACAACGGCGTCGTCGATCAAAGGAAGCAGGTCAACATCGTTTTGGGAATATACCGCAAAGGCGTTTTTGCCCGCCCATCCGAGTATACCGTCTACCTCCGGATGTCCCGCCTCGCCGATTATCACAATCGATTGTCCTTCTTTTTTTGCTTTGATGACTCTTTCATGGATGCGTTTTACGAACGGACATGTGGCGTCAATAAAACGCATACCCCTTCTGTTCATCTCGTCATATACTTCCGGCGCCGCGCCGTGAGACCGTATTACCACCGTCTCGCCGGGGTTCGCTTCGGATAACGCGGAGATGCAGCGCACGCCTTTTTCCTCAAGGGACCGCACCACATCTTTGTTGTGTATCAACGGCCCGAGTGTGACGATCCTTTCGCCGATATGCTTTTCCACCGCCTCAACGGCTCTTTTGACGCCGAAGCAAAATCCGGCGTTTTTTGCAAGTATGATCACTTTTCACCTAGAATGTCGTGTTTTTCAGATCTTTGATTTTGCTTTCCAAAAACCGAGTCGCATTTTCCACCGCTGTCACATCGGTTTTCGGCCCGACGTAATCCGAAAGACGCAGCGGTTCTCCCACAATCACTTTCATTCGCCTGAAAAGCTTGTATCGGCCTTTTATGTATATCGGCACGACCGGCGAGTCATTTTTCAGCGCGATCATCGCCGTACCCGGTTCGAAGCGCGCCATCTCGCCGCTTTTTATGCGCGTCCCTTCCGGGAAAATGCCAAAGAGGTTGCCGTCTCTCAAAATGCGAAAAGCATGGCGAATCGCGGCCAGATCGCCCTCGCCGCGTTTAACGGGAAACGCCTTGACAATCTTAAAAAAAAGCCTTGCCGCACTGCTTTTAAACAGCTCCGCCTTTCCCATCCAAAATATCTGGCGTTTAAATATAACCGCGAGAAGCAAAGGATCCCAATTGCTTATATGGTTGGATATTATTACGGCTTTCCCCTGGATCGCCGTGTTTTTTTTCCCGATGACCTTTGGAAAGAACAATAAATAAACGATAGGCTTTCCGATACATTTGAGAATCTTATACAGCATAAGCCTACTCCTGTTTTAATATCGATAAAACAAAATCCAGCACCGCGTCAATATTCATGTCGGTAGTGTCTATCAAAACGGCGTCATCCGCCTTTTTGAGCGGCGCCAGGCTCCTTGAAGAATCGTTCCTGTCACGCTCACGCATGTTTTCCAGCACGCTTTGGAAATCGCTCTTTATGCCGCGTGCCAAATCCTCCCGAAACCGGCGGCGCGCGCGTTCCTCCACATCCGCAGTCACAAAAAACTTATGCTTCGCATTCGGGAGAACAAACGTGCCGATGTCGCGCCCATCCAGCACCAGATCATATTGAGACGCCACATCCCGCTGCATCGACACAAGCTTCATGCGCACACATGGATGCGCGGATATATCCGATGCGGCTTTTGAAACCTCCGGCGTTCGGATATACGGCATCACGTCCCGCCCGTTAACCAGAACCCGTTGTTCGCCGTCCGCATAGACCGTTTTCATGTCGGCCGTACCAAGGAAACGCTCAACCTGCGTTTGGTCTTTGACATCCACTCCGGCTTGAAGCGCGGCATACGCCAGGCCTCTATACATGGCGCCCGTATCAAGGTAATGGATGTTCAGCGCTTTGGCGATCGCTTTCGCCAGCGTGCTTTTTCCTGCGCCCGAAGGCCCGTCAATCGCAATATTGATCATATGACTCTATGCCCCAGCCCGATGGCCACTTCGTTTAAATGCAGCAGACCGATTCCGAAAAACATTCCTACCGCAAGATGTTCGTCACAGCGCGCGATTCCGATCTTTCCCCCGACATTAAGCCCGATGGCCTTTGCCGTGATCTGGGATATGGCTTCTCTGGCCGCGCCAGCCACGGCGCCTTCTTCGTGATGCGTATCCCCGATGATCTTTTCCCTTTTGGCGGCCACCACGCAGCATTCAACGATCCTCATCACCGATGCGAGAAACTCGCCTCCAAAATCCACGGCGGCCACCGATATTCCCTTTGCCGCATAACGCTCTTTGAGCATGTTCTCATCCTCTCTGGATGACGACAGCGCAAGGCGTACCGCCGCTTTGGCAATTTCTCTGCTTCCCGGCGCCATACTGTGATTTCCTCCATGGCTTTTTCACCATTATATATGACTTTTTTCCGTTCCACAATGATTATTATTCTTTCCGAGCACCGAGTCCAACAATGGCTGTTTTTTCTTGTGAAACCACTTCCAATATGATATCTTAACAGAGATATATGGCTTCAGTTTTGGGTCATGTTTATATCATTCTTGGTATTTGGGGGACATGAATCATGGAACATCCGAGCGAAAGGTTCCGCTGCCCTGCCTGCGGTGCCGATATGGCGCATTCCGCAATGCCGGGCGGGCTTGTTTGTTCTCGTTGCGGTCATACGGAGAATGGCTGCATACAGGATACGGATGTGGTCGGTTTTGACTTTTCCGCCGCCGAAAACGATCCGTCCAGGCAGAATTGGGGTGTGCCTGTCCGCACATTGATCTGCCCGGGTTGCCATGGAAGAATGGTCGCCGCCGCGATTGATTCCATACAGTCATGCCCATTTTGCGGCACGAGCCCCATTGTGGATTCCGACGAAGCGCCGGGCATCCGCCCCGATGATTTTATCCCGTTTAATGTTGACGAAGCGGCCGCTTCAAGAAAAAGATCGGAATGGATTGCAAAATGTCGGCTTGCACCTTCTTCCTTTAAAAGGGCATATGTTTCCGGTCCCTTAAAAGGTGTATTCCTGCCCTACTGGGCGTTTAATGCGACGGTCAAAGCGTCCTATGTGGGACAGACCGCCAACAGCTATACGGATACCGAAATGAGCACAGTATCCGTCAGCGGCCATACCGAGGTAAAGCCGTCAAAAGTGAAGAAGCTTCGCTGGCGCTTTGTGTCGGGCAGCCTCGACAGAAATTTCACCAACGTTATATACAGTGATGTGGAGCAGCTTGACCAAAAGACTCTTGCCAGGCTTGAGCCGTACAAGCTCAACGAACTGACGCGTTTTGCTCCAAAGAATTTAACGGGATACGTCGCGGCTCATGCAAAAAACGGCTTGTCGGAGATGTGGCAGCGTGCGCTCGCATATATGGGCGGTACTGTGCGCGAGCAGGTGCGGCATACCGTCAAACGCGGCGGCGACGCATTGGGCGCCGTCAATACCCGTGCGGAATTCGGCGATGTTTCCTTTAAACAATGGCTTCTTCCCCTCTGGATCGGCGCTTATCGGTACAAAAACCGCATATACCATGTGTATATCAATGGACAGACAGGCTTCACGTTCGGCACTTCGCCGAAAAGCCTATTGAAAATCGGGCTGTTCGTGCTTGCGGCGTCTGCGATTGCGGCCCTTTTTGTGCTCATTTTCTGAATCAACGGGATTTTGCCGGCCTCTACGATCGTCTTTACGTGCTATTCTTCTGAGCAAAGTATGCGATCGGCGTCTTCTGCCGCAGCAGAGTATCCACTAATTCAAAGGCTTCCTCTTCTGCAAGATCAGCCTTGTCATACCAGCGAGTTAAAACGGCCAGTACACCCGATACAATAAATTCCAATATATACTCCGTTTTTTTATCGACAGGCTGCAATTGCAAAAACTGAATAAACACATCACGCAGCACTCTTTTTAATCTGCCCGCAAAACATGAATCGCTGTTGTCCTTCAACATCACACGCAAATAATCGCCCGCAAAATACGGATACAGTTTTGAAAGGTTTGGCATACCGCCGTTCATAATAGCTGGCAGCAATATTTGAGTGACGTTATCCTCGATTTGCTTGAGCAGCCTTTTTTCCATCTGCTTATGGATATCCTGCAGGCTATTGAAATAGGCATAAAAGGTGCTCCGGTTGTAACCGGCTTTATCGGCGACCTTTTGGACCGTGATTTCCGCTTGAGGTTTTTCCCGATAAAGGCACCAATAAGCGTCAAGCAAATTCTGTCTTGTTTTTTCCGTGATTTCAGGCTGTTTTTTCATATGCCCTCTTTCCAACATTTTACCGTCAATTGAGGGTTGATATTCTTTATAATAGACTTATAATGATCATACAACATGATGTTGTGCGATTCAATACGCATACCCATGATCACAAATTTGTTTTTATGCGGGGTCATTTTTCGATGAGGAAGGAGCTTGCACAATGAAAGACAATGATTTTAAAAATATCGTTGATCAATACAAACAAGGCAAGATACAAAAATCGGAAGAAGCCGTTTGCAAAACACACCTTATGAGCGAAATTAAAAGAGCCGCAAAAGCCGTTCACCAGCATTCCGGAAAAGACTATATGAGAATCGGCATTGAACCGGACAGCTCCTTCAATAAGGAATAACAGCCGCCCGAAAGGATTGTCCATCTTATCGGCTGTCGGTTCCGGAATGCCTGCTCGCCGCAGACAGTTCGTCCTTCTTCGTCGGCGCAATGAAGTCAATCGGCCATACCGTTTTGAATGAGCGAAAGCTTCTCGTTTCGGCTGAGCTTCTTTATGGCGCATTCACGCCGCATGGCCTCGCTTTTCGTGCCGTATTTTTCACAGTATTTAAGCAAAACGGGAAGGCGCGACCTCGTATACCGGCTGCCGGCGCCGTTGTTATGGGCTTTCAGCCGTTTCTCAAGATCGTCCGTCCAGCCCGTATATAAGCTTTTATCGGCGCATTCAAGGATATAAGTATAATACATGCTATTTGTACAGGAACAATATGCCGAGCGTACCGGGACCGCAGTGCGTCGCGATCGTCGGCGAGGCGTCCGTTATCTCCACGTTTTGAAAACCGTATTCTTTTTCCAGTTTGTTTTTCACTTCCGCAGCGTTTTCCGCCAAGCAATGCGTCACGAATATGCGTTTCGGGTTGATATCGTCTGCGCGTTCCATCATCTGTTCGTAATACTTCTGAATGTATTTATGCCCGCGGAACTTGGTTGTCGGGACAATCTCCCCGTCAATCAGCTCAAGCTTCGGCTTGATTTTCAGCCGGCTCGCCATGATAGACACCAGCCGCGAACAGCGCCCGCCCATGTAAAGATATTTGAGCGTATCCACCACAAAGCTCGCCTGAACCTTGGGGCGAATCTCCATGGCGTGCCTCACGATGTCTTCAAGTCCCGCTCCCGCCAGCGCCAAATCGGACGCTTCAAGAAGCTGAAGCCCGACACCCGTAGACAAGCTTAAAGAGTCCACAATACGGATCCGTCGGCTATCAAGCTTTTCAGCCGCAGACACGGCGCTTTGCATCGTACAGGACAGCTTTGAGCTAATTCCCATAAAAAAGACATCATAATCTTCATCGAGCAGTTTTTGGAAAACCGACTCGAATTCAAATTCATTCACCGCCGCCGTTTTCGGCAGCGTACCTGTTTCATCCGCATAGCGAAAAAGGTCTTGGCTGGACAGCCGCTTATCATCCGGATACGATTCGCTGCCGAGTATGATATGCAGCGGAACCCTTTCGATTTGGCGCTGTTCAAGCGTTTCATAGCGAAGGTCGGATGTCGAATCGGTGACAATTTTGACTTTTCTCATGATTGCGCTCCCTGATATCAAATGATTGCGCTTTGATTATATCAGCATTGGCTTAATTTGTCTAAAAATAAATGCGTTTAATATGATGCGTATGCAGGTGTTTTTTATGTAAGTATATTGAGATTTCAATTTACCATACCATGTTCTCCGGTACTTTTTGCATGATATCAGGTCGTATGATTATCTTTGGCCGAACATTTTCATATTACGCCAAAGACATTGGCTCTGGTATTTTATCCTTTTTTGGATTATAATATAAACAGTCATTTTATCGCTTTGGAGCGAATTCATGATTAATTTCGGCCGTTTGATATAGTGTTCATTAGCCGCCACGTGCTATACGGATTCTTCAACGAAAAGTTTCTAATATGCCGCTATGGAAAGCTCAAATTTCATGTGCGCATTGGAGGATCTATGAAACAGA
>JAJUJH010000012.1 GCA_029265435.1 Clostridiales bacterium | reverse complement strand
TTTTTTGATATGCTTCAATATCGCGTCGTCCATGTGATTGCCGCCGATGCGAAGCGATTTGGCGGTCACGATGCCGCCAAGCGAGATGATGGCGACCTCGCTGGTGCCGCCGCCGATGTCCACCACCATGCAGCCTTTCGCCTGATGCACATTGAGCCCTGCGCCGATTGCGGCGGCCATGGGCTCGTCCAAAAGCAGCACCTCGCGCGCGCCGCAAGCGTGAGCGGCTTCTTCCACAGCGCGTTTCTCCACCTCGGTGATGCCGCACGGTATGCACACGACAAGCCGCGGGCTGCGCCTGATGATGCCCTGCGGCAGCGCTTTGCCGATGAAATATTTGAGCATGATTTCGGTCGTTTGATAGTCGGCAATCACGCCGTCTTTAAGCGGGCGCACCGCCACGATGCCGCCGGGCGTCCGTCCGATCATCTTTTTCGCTTCCTCGCCGACAGCCAGAATCTCTTTATTGCTGTTGTTTTTCATTGCCACGACGGAAGGCTCGCGAAGAATGATTCCCTTGCCTTTCATATAGACGAGTGTGTTCGCCGTACCAAGGTCGATGCCGAGGCATGGCGCCATGAATGAAAACATAGACAACCTCCATAAAATGCAATGCTATAATTCTTCCTATATAGGCCGTTTTTATACATTCGGTTTTTCATGAAAGGCCGCCGCGCCCGGCTTTGGAAAGCGCCGGACGGGATTTTATGCCGCGCGCATTGCATTTTGTCTTGTCACAAACAAGATGCGGCGTTAAAATATACGCATACTGATTTGACATTCTTTCCCGCAAGTGGCCGGCATATCGGCGGAGCGTTTTGGTGTTGGGTGGCAAACTTCATAAAGGGATAAGGTGATTCGATGGAAAAACCGCGGCATCAAATGGAGGTTGAGGCACCGCGCCGACGCAGATACCGTTTTAACGCCAAAAAGCTTGGCGTGACCTTGATTTCTTTCGGGTGCATGGCTGCGCTGATCGGGCTGGCCGTTTCGCATTTTGCCAGTTGGCCCGCTTCCGCATATGCCGGGAAAACCGCTTCCCCGCAAAACGGCGCTGATGTCTTGTCGGGCAGGTGCATCGTCATCGACGCGGGACACGGCGGCTTTGACCCGGGTGCGATCGGCGCATCGGGCTTGCGTGAGGACGAGCTTAATCTGAAGGTGGCCAAGCTTTTAAAAGCCGCGTTTGAGGAAAGAGACGCCGAGGTGATCATGACGCGCAGCACCGATGATGCGATTGCGGATACGAAGGATGAGGATATGGCCGAACGCCGGCGCATTATCGAGCAAAGCGGCTCGGATATCGTGATCAGCATTCACATGAATTCGCATACGGACCCATCTGTATCAGGGCCACTCGTGCTGTTTATGCCGGGTTCGGAAAACGGGAAACGTCTCGCGGAAGACATTATGGACAGTCTGAACGACGCTTTAAACGCCGACGGCCGCGCGCGGAGCAATTCGCTTTACATACTAATGAGCGGCAGCCAGCCCTGTGTGCTTGTGGAATGCGGCTATATCAGCAACGCGCTTGAGGAAGCCAATCTCGCGCGCGAAGAGTATCGAAAGATCATTGCCGGCGCGATATGCGAGGGCACCGAACGCTATTTCGGCGGGCAAAGGAGCGGCGATTGAAAAAAAGCCAGGCCAATGAATACATTGTGCGCATTAACAAGGTGTGCGATTATATCGACAGCCATATCGGAGACGACATGACGCTCGCAGAGCTTGCGGATGTGGCAGGTTTTTCGGAGTACCATTTTCATCGCATATTCGCGGCAATGACGGGTGAAACGCTTTTCAGCTTCATACAGCGGCTGCGCCTTGAGCGAGCCGCGATGCGGCTTTTTATCGACGGGGATATAAGCGTGACGCGGATCGGCGCGGAATACGGTTTTTCGTCGCCGGCGGTTTTTTCGCGCGCATTCAAGAAGCGTTTCGGCTGCGCTCCGTCGGAATTTCGCAGAAGCAAGGAAAGTCAAGAAAAAAGCAGCTTAAGTCAACTGCTTCGCAACGACGGGAAAGCATATTCGTGCGAGAGCGGGTATAATGGCAGAAAAAAACGGAGGTTTGCCATGAAACCCGAAGTGAAGATCGAAAAAATCGAGCCGATGCGCGTCGCGTACCTGCGCTATGTGGGTCCATACGCGGCTGACGGCGAGCTGTTTGAGAGGCTGTACAAGCGCTTTTTCGCGTGGGCGGTTCCCCGCGGCATCGACGTGTCCATCACGTATATCATTTACCACGACGATCCGAAGGTGACGGACGGCGACAAGCTGCGTATGAGCATCTGTGTGCCGATCGGCGGCGATGTGCAGGTGTCCGGCGAAATCGGAGAAATGACGATAGCCGGCGGCACATATGGCGTGGGCCGTTTTGTGCTGGGCACGCAGGAATACAGCGAAGCATGGGATTACATGTACAGCGAGTGGCTGCCGGACAGCGGCTATCAGCCCGCGCCCGAAGCGCCGTTTGAGCGCTATATCGGCAGCGAATGCGATGAAAACGGCAAAATGACGGTGGATATCTGCGTGCCGGTGACGGTGATGTGACTTATGCGGACGGAGGCCGCGTTCGGCGGCTTCCGTTACCGTTTGCGCATCACATTCTGAGCGAACGCTTCGGCCTGTTCCAGATCCGTTTTGTTCGGGTGCTTCAGATTGAAGAACAAAAACTTGCCTTTGCAAACAAAGGTTTCGTTATCCACGGCAATGCCCTGCCTGACTAGAATGTCTCTCATAAGACCGATTGCTTTGGATTCTTTGACGCTTGTGGAGAAAAGCACGGCCCGCTTCACCTTCTGCGGCGAAAGCGCCTTCAAAAACGAATCCATCACGGCATCCAGCCTGCCGCCGTAGACGGCGCCGCCGATGAACATCACATCCGCTTCGCTGTCGAGGGGATATTCCTTGACGGGCTGTGCCGCGCATGAGAGCGACTTCGCAATGGCTTCCGCCACCTTTCTCGTGTTTCCCGTGACCGAATGGTATATGACTGCGGTCGTCATAAGACACCTCCAAATTAATATTCAACAAGGTTATACCATAAAGACAAACGCATTGGAAAGCGTTTCCGTCACCACACTCGATAATAAAAAAAGGCCCGAAATGTTATCTCATTCAAGCCTTGCTATCGTTTAAATTTTTTTGAGCATATTGTAGAGCATATTCAGAGGCAGGCCCATCACATTGAAATAGCAGCCGTGAACCGCTCTGATGAACTTTCCGCCGTATCCTTGAATTCCGTAAGCGCCCGCCTTGTCCATCGGCTCGCCCGTCTTGATATAGTCCCGGATTTCGGCATCGGACAACGGGGCAAAAAGCACGCGCGTCATGTTCACATCCGCCTTTGCGGCTCCGTCCGAAACCACCGCCACGCCGGTATACACTTTGTGTTCACGTCCGGACAGCAGTCTCAGCATGTCGGCCGCCTCCGCTTCGCTTGCCGGTTTGCCCAGCACTCGGCGGCCTGCGGCCACCAGCGTATCCGCGCCGATGACCAGCGCATCGGGGTGCTTTGACGCGACGTCCAGCGCCTTGTCGAGCGCGAGCTTTTTTACCTGCTCGGCTGGCGTTCCCGAAGCCGTTTCATCAATGCCGCTCGGCACCACGTCGAATCGGGGAATGATGTAAGTCAGAAGCTCTTTGCGGCGGGGCGATGCCGACGCGAGTATCACGCGCTTGTCATCCATATCAGCCGTTTGACACCTTGCAGCTGTTTTCGATTTTGTGCATATACGCGATGCTTCCCTTGGGGCAGACCTCGGCGCATGTGCCGCAGCCGGTGCATTTTTCGTAGTCAATCACGGGCAGATTGTCTTTGATTTCGATCGCGCCCTCGGGGCATTTTTTGGCGCACAGCCCGCAAGCGATGCAGCCCGCCTTGCAGTTGGCCGTGACCGCCTTGCCTTTTTCGGTGGTGCGGCATGTCACGAACACACTGTGGCTTTGCGGCATCACCTTGATCACGTTTTTGGGACAGGCCTTCACACATTGCCCGCAGCCGGTGCATATGCTTTCGTCGACAGCCGCAATGCCTTTATCGCTCAGGTAAATCGCGCCGAAGGGACATACCTTGGCGCAGGTCAAAAGTCCGACGCATCCAAACGCGCACGACTTGGGGCCGCCCGCCACCATGGCCGCCGCGCGGCAGTCGGAAATGCCCGAGTAGGTATATTGCGATACGCAGTTTTCACTGTCGCCGCGGCACAGCACGCGCGCCACCATCTTCTCGGCGGGCGCGGCGTCCATGCCCAGCAGAGCTGCAATGGCGTTCAGATTTTCGCACGAAAGCGCGCTGCACTGGCTGACGTTGGCTTCGCCCGCGCAAAGCGCCTTGGCGAGACCGTCGCAGCCCGGAAAGCCGCATCCGCCGCAGTTGGCGCCCGGAAGAAGCTCGCGGACTTTTTCGATATTTTCGTCTGTCTGCACCGCGAACACCTTAGACGCTATGGCCAGCCCGAGCCCCAGAAGCAGGCCGAGGCCGCCAAGCGCGGCGACGGGCCAGATGATTTCGTTCAGCATAGTTGTTGACCTCCGTTAAACGAGCCCGGAAAAACCGAGAAAAGCGATTGCCATCAGGCCCGCGGAAATGAGCGCGATGGGGAAGCCCTTCAAAGGCTCGGGGATGTTCGAAAGCTCCAGCCGCTCTCGGATGCCCGCAAAGAGCACGATGGCGAGCGTAAAGCCGAGCGCGCCGCCGATACCGTTGACAAGCGTCTGCAGCAGGTTGTAATGCTCGTTGATGTTGAGTATCGCGACCCCGAGCACCGCGCAGTTTGTGGTGATCAGCGGCAGATACACGCCGAGCGCCTTATACAGCGCCGGCACCATCTTCTGAAGCGCCATTTCCACAAGCTGCACCAGCGCCGCGATCACGAGTATGAACGCGATCGTCTGAAGATATTCTATCCCGAGAGGCACAAGGATATAATATTGGACGAGATACGTAATCACCGACGCGAGCGCCATCACGAACGTAACCGCGAAGCCCATGCCGAGCGCCGTTTCCACCTTCTTGGAGACGCCGAGGAACGGGCAGATGCCAAGGAACCTCGAAAGGATGAAGTTGTTGACGAGAATCGAGCTTAATAATATCAGCAGTATGCCTGAAAAACCGTCCATTCGCTATTGCGCCCCCTTCTTTTTTCTTTTAAGACCGATGAAGTTGATAAGCCCCAGCACCAGACCCAATGTGATGAAACCACCCGGTGCGAGCCCGAGTATCGCCATGCCCTGAAAGCCGTCTCCGAAAAGGCTCATGCCGAAAAACTGACCCTTGCCGACGACCTCGCGGATGGTGGATATGATGAGCATTGCGCCCGTAAACCCAAGACCGATGCCGACGCCGTCCAGAAGCGAGGCGAACACGCCGTTTTTGGACGCATACGCTTCGGCTCTCGCGAGTATGATGCAGTTGACGACGATGAGCGGTATAAACAGGCCCAGCGATTCGTTGAGCGCGGGAACAAACGCCTTGAGAAGCATCTGCACGATCGTCACAAACGCCGCGATGATGACAACGTATGCGGGAATGCGTACCTTGGACGGTATAAAATTGCGCAGCAAGGAGATTACCGCGTTGGAGCCGACGAGCACGAATGTGGCGGCCAGTCCCATGCCGATCGCGTTGAACGCGGCCGTTGTGACGGCAAGCGTGGGGCACATGCCCAGCACAAGCCGGAATGTCGGATTTTCGGTGAACATGCCGTTTTTGAGTACGGCCATTGGCTTCACTTTGTTCTTCATTGCGCGCCTCCCGCTGTCTGCTTATAGAACTCGACCACCGTATTGACGGCGCTGACGATGCCTTTGGACGTAATCGTTGCGCCGGAGATGGCCTGTATTTCATTATCGCCGGCGGCGGAGCCTTTCACCACGACAAACGGCTCGTCGTACGGCCGGCCCTCGCTGAACTGCGGCGCAAGCTCCTCGGGCGCCTTTGAGCCGAAACCGGGCGATTCGTTGTTGCTGCCGATATTTACACCCTTGATGGTTCCGTCTGCGCCGACGCCGACAGTCAGGTTGAGACCGGAGCTGTATCCTTTTGTCACGACCGCCGCCGTAATGCCGATCGCATTGCCTTCTCCGTCAAGCGCCGTATAAACCTCTTTGATGATGGCGTATTCTTCGGGGATGCCGATATCCATCTTCTGAAAGTCCGCCGCTTCGGGGAATACGGCCTTTCGCGCCTCGGTGGCTTTTTTCATTTCCTGCTGCGCGATGGGCTCTTTGGTGATGCTGTTGACGACGCCGAGCGCCAGCCCCGCGATTACAGTGATGACGACGAGCTTGAGAGCAATCACGATGATCCTTTTCATTTCACCGCACCTCCAAACCGCCGGGGAACGAAGGCTTTGTCGATAAGCGGCACGGTAAGGTTCATCAGCAGTATCGAATAGGATACGCCCTCCGGATAGCCGCCCCACAGGCGGATGACGCTGGTTAAAACGCCGCAGCCCGCCGCGAATAAAGCTTTGCCTGCGCCGCTCATCGGAGACGTGGTGTAATCCGTCGCCATGAAGAACGCGCCGAGCATCAGACCGCCGCCGAGTATGTGGTAAAGCGCGTCTCCCGTGAACAGGCCGGACGGACCGGCAATCCACGTGAACAGAGCGACCGTTCCGATGTAAACGACCGGAATCCGCGGATCGATGACGCGCCGCGCGATCAGGTAAAGGCCGCCGATGATGAGCGCCAATGCGCTTGTTTCACCGATGCAGCCGCCGACAGTTCCGAAAAACATATCCGAATAGCGCGCGAGCGGCTCACCCATTTTGAGCGCGCCGAGAGGTGTGGCGGACGAAACCGCGTCCGCGCCGGGAATGATCCATGCGGTCATCAGCGACGGCCACGACGCGAGCAGGAACGCGCGCGCCGCGAGCGCGGGATTGATGAAGTTGTGCCCAAGCCCGCCGAACGCCTGCTTGACGATTGTGATGGCGAAAACGGAACCGATGACGGGTATAAAGATCGGAACGGACGGGGGCAGATTGAGAGCGAGCAGCAGACCCGTCACGGCGGCGCTTCCGTCTCTCACGGTGACCTTCTTGTGCATTAAAAGCTGTATTGCCGCTTCCGCAAGCACGGCGGACGCGGTGCCCGCAATGACCGTCCAAAGCGCGTTCAAGCCGAAAATATAGACGCCGAATGCCGTTGCGGGCAGCAGCGCGATGATCACGTCGCGCATGATGCGTGCCGTGGTTTCCCTGGAACGCACATGGGGCGACGAGGACATGATATACTGGTCCATTCAAACCTCCCTGAAGATGCTAAGGTTATTTCTTGCGTTTTTGCATGATCTGCGATTTGGCCAGCCGGATTTCCTGCACGAGATGACGATTTGCCGGACAGACATACGCACAGCTTCCGCATTCGATGCAGTCGAGCGCATGCGCTTTTTCCGCGTCCTCAAACCGCTCGTTTTCGGCATAGTCGCTCAAAAGATACGGCTGCAGCCCCATCGGGCAGACGGCGATGCATTTGCCGCAGCGGATGCAGGCCGACGCTTGCGCGCTTCTCGCCGTTTTTGCGTCGAGAGCGAGTATGCCCGACGTTCCTTTCATGACGGGCGCATCGAGGTTATACTGCGTGATGCCCATCATCGGGCCGCCTGCGATCAGCTTTTCGATGCGGCCGGAAAAACCGCCCGCGTAAGCGATCACATGCGACAGCGGCGTACCGAGGCGCACCATCAGGTTGGAGGGATTGTTGACGCAGCCTGTGACGGTCACCACGCGCTGATAAAGCGGCAGCCCTTTGCTGACCGCCTGGTCGATCTGATAGGCGGTTCCCGCGTTAACGACCACCGCGCCCACATCCATCGGCAGCCCGCCGGACGGTACCTGCCGCTTCGTGACCGCATAAATGAGCTGCTTTTCGGCGCCCTGCGGATACTTGACGCGCAGCGTCAGCACGCGGATATTCTTGCCCTGTGCCGCTTTGGAGACTGCGGCAATCGCATCGGGCTTGTTTTCTTCGACGGCGATGCACGCTTCCCCAACGCCGAGCGCCTTCATCACCGCTTCAAGGCCGTGAACGATCTCGTCGGGATGCTCGAGCAAAAGACGGTGGTCGGCGGTCAGGTACGGCTCGCATTCCGCCCCGTTGACGATAACCGTATCGATCTTCTTTTCGGGCGGCGGCGAAAGCTTGACGTGCGTCGGGAAGGCGGCGCCGCCCATGCCCACGATGCCCGCGCTTTTGATGATATCGACAATCTGTTTTGGAGAAAGGCTTTCAAGGCTGCCCGCGCTTTTGATGCCCGGATACAGCCTGTCCTCAAAATCGTTCTGTATAACCACGGACAACATGGGGCGTCCCGAAATATGCGGGCGGGGCTCAATGGCCTTGACCGTTCCCGAAACGCTTGAAAAACAGGGGACGCTCACATATCCGCCTGCATCCGCAATCATCTGGCCCAGATCCACCCTGTCGCCCGCCTTCACGACGGGGACGGAGGGCGCGCCTATATGCTGTGAGAGCGGCAGTACAACCTCCTCGGGCACACTGCATGCTTCAATCGGCCGTTTTTCCGACAGAGGCTTGCCGTGATGGATGCCGCGCAGAGGATGGATACCGCCTTTAAATGTCAGTTTGCTGGCCATACGGTCTCCTTCGATCTGTTGATTTCTTTCCAAAACCGTATTATAGCACAATACACCGCCGAAATATATGAATTACTGAAATTCTTTGATTTTTGAAACTGAATATATATGGAAAAAACACTGACGCTTTCTTTTTTTCTAATAGAATAATCAACAATTTTCGTAAAATGGTCTATTGGTTATTTCTCCGTTATGTCGTAATATACATGGGGGTATATGCAAATTGATAAGCCCCATCACATTGAAAAATCATGACAGTCAGAAAGGAAGATCCGCATGTATAAGGTCTTTCTTGTCGAAGACGAGATCGTTGTACGCGAAGGCATACGCAATAATATCCTTTGGGAGCAGTATGGCTTTCAGTATACCGGCGATGCGCCGGACGGCGAGCTTGCACTTCCGCTGATCCGCCAGATACAGCCCGATTTGCTCATCACCGATATCAAAATGCCTTTTATGGACGGGCTTTCACTGATCGAGCTCGTGCGCAGGGAGCTGCCGAGAGCGAAAATCGTCATCATCAGCGGTTATGACGACTTTTCCTATGCGCAGCAGGCGATCCGCCTTGGGGTTGACCGCTATCTTTTGAAGCCCATTATGAAGGAGAAGATGGTGGAGCTGCTGATCGAGCTGCACAAAAAAATGGAAGAAGAACGGCGGCAGCAGGAGTATCTTGCGCAGTTTCAGCGTGAAGCCCGCGAGTACGAAGTGTTCTCGCGAAGGCGGTTTTTTGAACAGCTGGTGACGGGCGGGCTGAGCGTGTCGGAAATCTGCGAGACCGCAAAGACGCTCGGCATTGATGTGAACGCTCCTTTTTATAATATTGTGCTTTTTTCGCTTAGCAGTGCCGGATACGATGGCAGCACGCCCGAAAGCTATACGGACGCGCTTGAGGCGCTGCAGGATACAATCCGGCAATTCATCGAAAGCCGTTCGGATATGATTCTGTTCAACTGGAATGTGACCACCTATTCCGTTCTGGTAAAAGGCGGCGAGGACAGCATTGAAAGCAAAACGCGCGAATGTATCGACAATATCCAAAGGCGCTGCGCCGAGGCGGGGCGTGACGTCAGCTGGCATATCGCGTGCGGCTCGCCGGTATCGCGTCTCAGCGCCATTCCGGCCTGCGCGACGGAAGCCAGCCGCATATTGTCTTATCGTTACCTGTGTCCCGAAGAGCATATCCTTTCGGAAGACTGCATCAGGCATTTGCAGAAAACGGGCGGGACAAAAAGCGATACGTGCAAAGCGGATATCAATCAGGAGTGCATCCGTAATTTCTTAAGCGGCGGCGCGGCGGAAGAAATTGACCGTTTCATCGATCAGCTGTTTCAAAGCGCCGGGGAAGAGGCGGTTTCCATGCCGCTGTTCTGCCGGTATCTGACGCTGACGGTTTATTATGCGTCGGACGCGTATCTGAATTCGATCGGCTGCCGTGCGGACAGCTATTGGTCGACCGAGCTTCGCCCGACCGACAGCGCGTCATCGCCGGAGGAAGCGCGGCAGTTTGCGCGGCAGATCATGACGCAGGCCATAAGGCTGCGCGACAGCGAAAGCAAAAAGCAGCAGCGCCAGCTTCTGTCTCAGGCGATCGCTTTTATTGACAGCCATTATTCCGAAGAAGCCATTTCGCTTGACCGCGTGGCCAGAAAAGTGAATATCAGCCCCAATTACTTTTCGGCGATGTTCAGCCAGGAAGTGGGGCAGACGTTTGTCGAATACCTGACGAACAAGCGGATCAACGAGGCAAAGCGCATGCTCCGCCAAACGGACAAGCGCTCCAGTGAAATCGCGTTTTCCGTGGGATATAAGGACCCGCACTATTTCAGCTTTGTGTTTAAAAAGGTTTCGGGCTGCACGCCCAGTGAATACCGCAAAGGAAGCAAACTGTGAAACTTAGGCAGGATACGAGAACCGGCAAGATCACGATGCACAAAAAGCTCTGGAAGATGGTGCTCATCGTGGCGCTGCCGCTGATGATTGTGATTGTTGTTATTGCGACGATCGGGGTTGTGTATGCGTTTCAGTATCGCGCGATACTGAATAATGTGACGGTGGCTTCGGATTTCAACCAGGACTTCAAGCCCGACGTGGATCTGAAGATGTATTATTATGTGATAGACAGCCAGTATTCGGTGGGGCTTCCGCTTGAGGAGGTACAGTCCGCCGAAAACATCGCCTTAAAGCTGATTGAAACGACGACGGAAAAGGACAGCCTTCGCGCCATCAACAGCGTGCTCAATCTGTGCAAGAATCTTGAGGAAAAGATGCTGCAGATCGAGCAGACGGAAGAGTACGACTCCCGCCAGACTCAGCTTGATCAGAATATTTACGTCGATACAGAGCTGATTCAGCAATACATGTATACCTACCTTTATTACGAAGCGGTGCATTTGAACGCTCTGCAGACGGCCATGATTGAAAACATGATCATTTTGATGGTTGCCGCTCTGGCGGCCGCGCTGGTGCTGCTGTACTTCCTTTTGAACTACTCGAGAAGGCTGAGCCACAGGGTTGTGGACCCGATCGACGAAATTTGCCAGCGCCTTGAAGCGATCGGCAAAGGCAGCCTGCTTGTCTGTGAACCGATTCAGGCCGAGGTGGAGGAGGTGCAGCTCCTTTCGGATGGCATTGAAAGCATGGTGGGCCGTTTGAAGAGGCAGATCGAGAAAAACGCCGAACAGGAGAAACAAAAGCGCAGCACCGAGCTGGCGCTGCTTCAGGCTCAGATCAATCCGCATTTTCTCTACAACACGCTCGATACAATCATATGGCTGATCGAATCCGGAGAAATCAACTCCGCGCTCACGATGGTGGACAGCCTGTCCAATTTCTTTCGTTTTTCGCTGAGCCGCGGGCAGAACGTGATTACGCTTGCGGAGGAAGAAAAGCATATCCGCAGCTACCTTGAGATTCAGCAGATGCGCTACAGGGATTTGATGGAGTATGAAATCGATATTTCGGACGATATCAAAAAATGCATATTGCCGAAACTCACCCTGCAGCCGATCGTTGAAAACGCGCTGTATCACGGTATCAAGGTCTCGCGGCGCAAAGGCTTCATCCGCGTGACCGGAAGGCTGCGGAATGAATGCGTTGTGTTGGAAGTGACGGACGACGGGTCCGGCATGACAGAGGATCGGCTTAACGAGATAAGGGCGTCGCTCGCGGACGACAAAAGCGGCGGCTTCGGGCTGAGAACGGTGCATCAACGGATTCAGATTCTCTTTGGCACGCAGTACGGATTAGCCATCGAAAGCAAGCCGGATGCGGGCACCAGAGTCATCGTCACGATTCCCATACAATTCATGGATGAGGAGATGAAACAATGAAAAAATCGGTGTGTGCGGCGGCCGTATGTGCGATGCTCATGCTTTCGGGCTGTTTGAGCGCTGAAAAGCCTGCTTCGGACGTTTCCGAAGAGAACCTGATTCTGGTCGGTTTTTCTCAGGTCGGCGCCGAATCGGAATGGCGCGTGGCCAATACCGAGAACATGAAGGCCACATTCAGCGAAAAAAACGGATACGAGCTGATTTTCAACGACGCACAGCAGAAGCAGGAAAACCAGATCAAAGCGATACGCACTTTTATTCAGCAGGACGTCGACTACATCGTGTTTTCCCCGAAGGTTGAGACGGGCTGGAATTCGATCCTCAAAGAAGCGAAGGATGCCGGCATACCGGTGATCGTGACAGACAGGTATATCGAAGCGGAGGATGAGGGACTGTATACGGCATATATCGGCTCCAACTTCCGGCAAGAGGGCGAGAAAGCCGTTGCATGGCTTGAAAGCCTGCTGCAAAAGCAGGGGAGAACGAACGATACCATCAATATTGTCCACATACAGGGGACGATGGAATCCTCCGCCCAGATCGGGCGGACGGCCGCTTTGGATGAAGGAGTGGTGCGCAACGCCAACTGGCATATCATTGAGCGGCAATGCGGCGATTTCACGAGAGCCAAGGCTTTGGAAGTCATGGAGGCTATTCTCGAGAAGACAAAGGATATTGATGTGGTATACTGCGAGAACGACGGCGAAGCGCTCGGCGCGATCGACGCGATGGAAAAAGCCGGGCTGAAATGCAATGCGGAGGACGGCGTCATCGTGATTTCATTTGACGCGACAAGGCTGGGGCTCGAATACTGCCTTGCGGGAAAGATTGCGCTTTCGGTCGAATGCAATCCGCTTCAGGGCCCTTATGTGCACGATATCATTCAAAAGCTCGAAAGGGGAGAGAAGGTGGAAAGAGAAAAATACATCGATGAAACCCAGTTCGACTGCTTTACCATTACACAGAAAATGATCGACAGCAGGCCATATTAAAGCGGCAAGGACGGCTGTTCTTATTTTTCAAATTGTCACATATACGATATATACAAGACTTTAAAGCACAGGGACAAATGTTGATTGGATAACAGAATATACTCTGGTTCAAAGCGCCTGTTGTTTGTTTTTTATTGTTAACGGTAGAAAATTTTCAGCACATAACGGCGCTGCTCCGGCTTGAACGGCGGCGGTTCGCATTCTAACCGAGATGGTTTGAATTTTTACTTGCTTTGCCTTGGAACGTTGTTTTTGAATATTCGGATGGCTAATATGGGTATGAGCTCAAGTATGTATAGCTTCAAGTAAAAAATATGGAAAGGAAATTGAAGGTATGAAAAAACTGTTGGTTGTTCTCTTAGTTGTTGCGATGGCATTCGGCATGATGGCGTGCGCCGCGCCCGCTGCGTCACAGTCCTCGGAGGCGCCGTCCGTGGCTCCGTCGGAGGCTCCGTCCGAATCGTCCGAAGCTCCTTCAGCGGAAGCTGACGGCGGGCTGATCAAGGTCGGCATCATCAACAATCCTCCGGCTGAATCCGGTTATCGCGCCGCGAACGTGGCGGACTTTGAAAAAGTCTTCACGAAAGAGAACGGATACGATGTCCAGACATTCTACAGCCTGAAGAACGACGAGCAACTGAGTGCGGCTTCGCAGTTCATCACAGACGGTGTGGACTATCTGCTTCTCTCCGCCGCCGCGACGGACGGCTGGGAGACCGTTTTGAAGAGCGCGCAGGAAGCCGGCGTCAAGGTGTTCCTTTTCGACCGTATGCTGAACGCGGACGAGAGCCTGTATGAGGCTGCCGTTGTGTCGGATATGGCGCAGGAAGGCAAGACGGCTGTGGACTGGCTCAAAGCGCAGAAGCTTCCCGAATATAACGTGGTCCACATTCAGGGCGTTATGGGCTGTGATGCCCAGATCGGCCGCACGGGCGCGCTGGATGCGGAATTTGCTGCCGGCACGATGAAAAAAGTCGTTCAGCAGACCGCAAACTGGGACGAAGCTGAAGCCAAGAAAATCGTGGAATCCGTCATCAACTCCAAAGAGAAATTCAACGTGATTTATGCTGAAAACGACGGCATGGCGAAGGGCGCTGTTGCGGCGCTTGACGAAGCTGGCATTACCCACGGCGTTGGCAAAGACGTCATCATCATGGGCTTTGACTGCAACAAGTGGGCTTTAAGAGAGCTGCTTGCGGGCAATTGGAACTACGACGGTCAGTGCAGCCCCTTCCAGGCTTCCGTTATCGACGAGATGATCAAGAAGCTTGAAGCCGGCGAGAAGCTGACACAGAAGAAGGTTATTTCTGAAGAGCGCGGTTTCGACGCGACGACGATCACCCAGGCTGACATAGACACATTTGGTCTCGGCGAATAATCGGTCGGCTTAAAACACCCTCATAACAGGGATTTCGTATGAGTGTGCGGTACGGTGTATGGGGACATTCCCCATACACCCGCCGCCGTCTTTGCGAAACTTCCGACGCTTAAAGGATGGTTGGTACCTATGCAAAACGACATCGTTTTATCCATGCGGAATATAAGCAAAGCATTTCCCGGAGTCCGTGCTTTGCAGAATGTGGATTTTACTCTTCGCAAAGGCGAAATTCATGCGCTGATGGGAGAGAATGGAGCCGGCAAATCGACATTGGTCAAAGTTTTAACAGGCGTATACCCGAAAGATTCAGGACAGATCCACATAGCGGGCATCGACAAAGACATCACGGTCAAATCGCCTCAGGAGGCGCAGAATTTAGGCATCAGCACGGTTTATCAGGAAATCACGCTTTGCCCCAACCTGACGGTTGCCGAAAATATGTTTATCGGGCGGGGCAATTACAGCTTTGTGAACTGGCGCTCAATGGTCAGAAAGACGACGGAGATTCTTGCGAAACTGAATATCCCCGCGAGAGCCACGCAGCAGCTTGCCACCTGCTCGCTGGCCGTTCAGCAGATGGTGGCCATCGCCCGTTCGGTGGATATGGACTGCAAGGTGCTGATCCTCGACGAGCCGACATCCTCGCTGGACGAACACGAGGTTGAAAAGCTTTTCTCGCTGATGCGGGAACTGAAAGCCCGCGGCGTCGGCATCATCTTCATCACCCATTTTCTTGAGCAGGTTTACGAGATATGCGACAGGATCACCGTTTTAAGGAACGGCGAGCTTGTCGGGGAGTACGAGGTTAAGGACTTGCCGCGCGTCCAGCTCATATCAAAAATGATGGGCAAGGAGCTTGACGACATTTCGGCATTGGAAAACAGAAAGGTTTCACAGGTCAAAGAGGAGGAAACGCCCGTATTCGAGGCGTATGGATTATCCAGCGCAGCGGGAACAAGGGCGTTTGATTTTAAGATTCACAAGGGAGAAGTCAACGGGTTTACCGGGCTTCTCGGTTCCGGCCGCAGCGAAAGCGTCCGCGCAATATTCGGCGCCGATAAGGTGACGGGCGGCAGGACAAAAGTGAACGGGAAATACGTCAGGATAGCTAAACCCATAGATGCGATGAGACAAGGCATCGGGTATCTTCCGGAGGACAGAAAACAGGACGGCATCATCGATGAATTATCCGTTCGTGATAATATCATACTCGCGCTGCAGGTTTTGAAGGGCTTTTTCAGGCCGTTCTCCAAAGCGGAGGCGGAGGCCTTTGCGGACGAGTATATCAAGCTGCTTGAGATCAAGACCGCTTCGACGGACACACCCATCAAGTCCCTTTCGGGCGGCAATCAGCAGAAAGTCATACTGGCGCGATGGCTGCTGACAAATCCCAAATATCTGATTTTGGACGAACCGACGCGCGGCATTGACGTGGGCACAAAGGTGGAGATTCAAAAGCTTGTGCTCAAACTTGCCGAGGAAGGCGTCAGCGTCACGTTCATTTCATCCGAAATCGAAGAAATGCTTCGTACATGCTCACGGCTGATCGTGATGCGCGACCGCAAAATCGTGGGCGAGCTGAAAGGTGAAGACATGACTCAGGCCAATATCATGCACACAATCGCGGGGGAGGCTGTCCAAAATGGTTAAGGGGTTGAAAAAATTAGCGAGATCTCAATTGGTTTTCCCGTTATTTGCGCTTTTATTGCTGGTCATCTTCAACTTGATACGGGATCCTTCGTTTTTCTCGTTATCCATTACCACCAACAACGACGGGAACACCGTTCTTTCGGGGAATTTGATCAGTATATTAAACGGCGCGTCAGAGCTTGCCATTATATCGATCGGTATGACTTTGGTCACGGCGTCATCCAGAGGACAGGATATCAGCGTCGGCGCGGTGGCGGCCATAGCCGGCAGCGTTTTTGTCAGCGTGCTGAGGGCAAATGAGGTGACAGTTCCCATCATGCTTCTCGCCTTTTTGGCAAGCTGTGTTGTTGCGGTCATATTCAGCGCGTTCAACGGCACATTGGTGGCCGCGTTCAAAATACAGCCGATGATTGCGACATTGATATTGTTTACGGCCGGGCGTCCCATCGCATACTGGATCAACGGCGGGGCGACGCCGACGGTTGAAAGCCCGCTGCTCGGGAATATCGGCAGCTTTATTCCGGGCATACCGATACCCACGCCGATCATCATCGTCATCATATTCGTGCTGCTGGTTTCTCTCGTTTTGAGGTTCACCAACCTCGGGTTGTATACGCAGTCTGTCGGCATCAATGAAAGATCCGCGCGCCTGAACGGTATCAACACCGCGTGGATGAAGCTGCTGTCGTTTATGATTCTGGGCGTATGCGTCGCGATAGCGGGCTGCATCGGCGTGAGCCGAATAGGGCTTATCAACCATGAGACGCTGCTTTTGGACATTGAAATGGATGCGATCTTGGCGGTTGCCATCGGAGGCAATTCGCTCGGCGGCGGAAAATTCAGCTTGAGCGGCTCGGTAATAGGGGCATATATCATTCAGGCGCTGACGATCACGCTTTACGCCATGAAGGTTTCGTCGACGGCGGTAAAAGCGTACAAAGCGATCGTGATTATCGCCATTGTTGTCATCAGCTCGCCGGTCGTGAAGAAGTACGCCCTCATGCTGCGCGATAAACTGGTAAAAAGACCGACAAAAGTGACGGAGAATGAATGATATGACAAGTAATAATGGTTTGGTTGCCGAAAAGCGGGACAAAAAACGCAGGGAACCGATTTCGAATACGAACCTGCTGCTGACCATCACGATATGCACGTTTATATGCATGTATGTGCTGGCCATGCTGATATGGGGCGGCGGTTTCTTAAATCCTCAGCAATTTCTCGATATTTTCAATAACAATTCGTTCTTGATCGTGATCGCATGCGGCGTAACGCTCGTAATGATAGCGGGCGGCATCGATATCTCGGTGGGCGGCATCACCGCGCTGGTGACAATGGCGTGCGTCGTCTATCTTGACGATCATGGCGGCAGCGTCATTGGTTCGGTGGGCCTGGCATTGGGCATCGGGATAGCGTTCGGATTGGTTCAGGGTACGTTGATTTCCTATTTGGAGATACAGCCGTTTATTGTGACACTGGCGGGCATGTTCTTTGCAAAAGGCATGACGACCATCGTCAGCGCAACTCCGCGCACTGCGGCGCACGAGGCCTTTGTCGCCCTCAAGGAATCCCGTATTATTATTCCGGGAATCGGCTCTTACGGTAAAAGCGGTAATTTCATTCCCGCAAAAATCGAGATCGGCGTGGTGGTCGCCATCTTGATCGTAATCGCCGTGTTTGCAATGCTCAGATGGACGCGGTTCGGACGCAATCTCTATGCGGTGGGAGGAAACAGGCAGAGCGCGCTGATGCTCGGCATTAACGTCAAGCGTACAAGCTTCTATGCCTATCTGGTGAGCGGTTTGTTATCAGGAATCGGCGGCTATGTCTATCTGCTGCATACCGGCGCGGGCAACGCCTCCAACGCCACCACCGCGGAAATGCAGGCGATTGCTTCCGCCATCATCGGCGGTACATTACTGACCGGCGGCGTGGGCAATATCGTCGGGACGCTTTTCGGCGTGCTGACATTAAAGACGATCAGCAATATCGTGGTTGCTTCGGGGCTCAGAGAGCCGTATTGGCAGAGCATTACCACCGGTCTTATGCTTTGCTTCTTTATAATAATTCAGAGCGTGATTCTAGAGATTCGGAACAGGGGAGGCATCAAGCTGAAACTTTCCGAACAGATAAAAGTCAAAGCCGGGAAAGTCGAAAGCGATCTGCCGTCTTAATACGTATATCGATTCAAGCCCGCGGGATCAGCGCCTGCGGGCTGTTTTGTTTGGATACGAAGATAGAAAAGGCGGCTAAGAATAAGAATAACCGCCTTGAACCGCAAAGCCATGATTCCGATATGATCAGGCTTTCTTTTGTATTTTGACGACGACCGGGCCGCCTTTTTCATCCTCAAGCTCGATTTGCGCATCGGCGATTGAAATTTCGCAGATGTCACCCAGCGTTTCGCTGAGGATGTAATCCACCCATTCTTCGGGACAGCCTCCCGTAAACTGAAGGCCGATCCTGTCGGAAATCTGAAGGCCGAGCTGTTTTCTCGAATCCTGAATCTTTCTCACGATTTCACGCGCCAGGCCCTCGCGCCTGAGCGCATCGGTCAGGGTCAGATCAAGCGATACGACGATGCCGAAGCCGTTCATGATGTGCAGGCCTTCCTTTGCCTGATAGTTGACGATCACATCGCTTTGCTCCAAAAGGACGTTTTCACCGTTTGGAAGCGTGAGCTTGATGCCGCCGTTTTCATATTGAAACTGCTTTTCTTTTATCGCCTTTGTGATGGGGCCAAGCTGTTTACCGTAGCGCGGGCCGAGCGCGGGAAGGTTCGGCAGATAATGCACGGACGCGATCGTTTCCACGTTGTCGATGAATTCGACCTCCTTCACATTGAGCTCCTCGCCGATGACCTGCCGATATTTCTCGATATCGGCGGCCTCGTCGCTGTCGGACAGCGCAACGAGAAGCTTCGTCAAAGGCTGTCTGTTGTTGATGCCGCTCTTGCTGCGTATCGAACGCGCGAGATGGATGATCTCCTGAACGGTATCCAGCTCTTTCAAAAGCCGTTCGTCCTTATACTTTTCGGGAATATCGGGCCAGTCCGCAAGATGGACCGAGGTTTCGCCCGTCAGCTCCTTATACAGCTTTTCCGCAATGATCGGCGCGACAGGCGCGAGCAGCTTGCACGTATTTACAAGCACATAATACAGCGTCGCATATCCGCTCTTCTTATCCGCCGAAAAGTCGGAGCCCCAGAAACGCCGTCTTGAACGGCGGATATACCAATTGGTAAGCCCGTCGATCAGCGCGGCGATATAACCGACATATTGATTGACCTGATAGCGGTCCATCTTGTCGGCAATGGCCTTCTCCGTTTCATACAGCTTGGCGAGAATCCACCTGTCGAGCTGGTTGTCTGATTCAGGCTCCGCAGCGCTGTCGGGGGAGAACCCGTCGATATTCGCGTATGATGCAAAGAAGCTGCATGCGTTCCAGAACGGCAGAAGGATTTGCTGAAGCGCGCCGAGAATGCCGGATTCCTCGAACAGCAAATCGCCGATGAGCATGGCGTTGGACTGATACATATACAGACGGAAAGCGTCCGTGCCGTACTTGTCCATCAGCAGCATCGGATCGGTGTAGTTCTTGGAGGATTTCGACAGCTTTTTGCCGTCCTTCGCGAGCACGGTGCCGTGAACCACGCAGTTTTTAAACGCCGGCTTGTCGAACAACGCGACGGACATCACA
Source organism: Clostridiales bacterium (assembly GCA_029265435.1). Taxonomy (GTDB): domain Bacteria; phylum Bacillota; class Clostridia; order Christensenellales; family SZUA-584; genus SZUA-584. The sequence continues at coordinate 12,396 of JAJUJH010000012.1, read as the reverse complement.
TGCAGGTAATAAAACCAGCAGCGGATCTGCCCTGTATATTCCACCACAAAGTCGCTCGGATGGTGCGTCTCGAACCAATCCTTGTTTTCAAAAGGATAGTGTTTCTGTGCATACGGAACGGCGGCGGATTCAAACCAGCAGTCGATGACCTCCGGTATGCGTTTCATCGTTCCACCGCATTCGCATGTGAGAACGACCTCATCCATGTATTGCTTATGCAGATTGGTGAGGCGCTTGCCGCTCGCCTCATAGATTTCCTGTACGCTGCCAAGCACGCGGCGCTTGCCGCACTGCTCGCATTCCCATCCGGGGATCGGCGTGCTCCAATACCGGTTCCGCGATATGTTCCAGTCCCTTGCGTTGGCGAGCCAATTTCCGAAACGGCCGTATTTCACGCTTTCGGGTACCCAGTTAATCTCGTTGTTGACCTCGATGAGCCGGTCTTTGATCATTTCAATGTTGAGATACCACGCTTCCATCGCCTTATAGATAAGCGGCTGCCGGCACCGCCAGCAGTGCGGATAATTATGCTCGATGGTACCGTCGGCGATCACTTGATTTCTTGCCCTGAGGAAACGGATGATATCCTGATTGGCCTCGATGACGTTTCGTCCGGCAAAATCACCGACCTCATCGGTAAACAGCCCGCGATGGTCAACGGGATTCACCAAAGGAACACCGCTGCTCTTGGCGACCCAGTAGTCGTCCTCACCGAAAGCGGGAGCGATATGAACAATGCCGATGCCTTCGCTGGCGTCGATGAAGCCGGCTCCGATCACCCGAAAAGCGCCTTCCGCTTCCTTTTCTTTAAAATAGCTGAATAGGGGCGTATATTTTTTGCCGATCAGGTCTTCGCCCTTGCAGCGGGCGATGATCTGGGGCTTGTCACCGAAGACTTTGGGATACTTGGACATCAGCGATTCGCAGCCGATGTAAACTTCCGAGCCGACGACGGCATACGCGTATCCGATATCCGCACCGACCGCCAACGCCATATTGGACGGAAGCGTCCATGGCGTGGTCGTCCACGCAAGGAAGTAAACGGGCATGCCCTGCATTTCCTGCCCCGTCGCAAACTTGGCGATGACCCACGGATCCTGACGCGGACGCGTCGAGTCCGACTCCCGGGTATCCGACAATGAAAGCGACGTCTCACAGCGGAAGCAGTATGGCGTGACACGATAATCCTTGTAAATCAGCCCTTTGTCGTAGCACTGTTTAAACGTCCAAAGCACGCTCTCCATGTAATCGGGGTTCATTGTTTTGTAAGCGCCCTCGTAATCCACCCAGCGCGCCATTTTTTCGACGTATTTTCTCCACGTTTCGTTGTTGGCGGAAACGATGTCAAAGCATTGGTCGTTGAACTTATCGACGCCGACGCTTGATTCGATTTCTTTTTTATCCTTGATGCCCAAGGCGGCTTCCGCCTGCGTTTCAATCGGAAGACCATGGCAATCCCAGCCCCATACTCTCGGAACGGAATAACCCTGCATCGTCCAGTAGCGGGCGATCATGTCTTTAATAAACGAAACCAGAACGGTGCCGTGATGCGGTTTTCCCGTCGGGAACGGCGGCCCGTCATAAAACACGATTTCCCCTTTTTTGTTTTTTTGGACGGATTTTTCAAAAATATTGTTTTCTCTCCAAAATTCCAGCACTTCATCCTGGAGCTTTGGAATATCAAGGCTGCTGCTAAGATTGAAACGTTTCAAAAAAATACCACCTCGGAGTTATTAACTGCTTGAAAATAATCTATCTTATATGAACGCCGATGTCAACCGATATCGGATATCCCCTATTTTACGCCATATCGCTCACAAAAGATAGTTTTTTCATGTTGATTTCGAAAACGGACCAGATGATGCCCGCCGGCCGTTTCGGACGCTCGGCTGAAATCGGCTGAAGCGGTATTCCTTAAACGGATATCCATCATATCATAGGGTTCGGATAGCCGGCAGGCGCATATTTTTAAAGGAATACCAAAAAACTGAAGAATCATGGAAGAATTGCATTTAATTATAACGAATATTGCTATATAATATATATATAAGCCAAAAAGCCTTGCGGAATTCTTACAGATTATAATATTAATATATCAAGCAAAGGAGAAGTATGATGATTAACATTCCCGAAGTGAAGATGGGTATTGTGGCCGTCAGCCGCGATTGTTTCCCTATCGACCTGTCCGTTGAAAGGCGCAGAGCCGTGGTTGAGGCTTGCCGCAAGAAAAACATCGACATCATTGAGGTTGAGACGACAATCGAAAACGAGCATGACGCCATGCGCGCGCTTGAAGAACTCAAAGAAAACGACGCGAATGCGCTGGTCGTTTTTCTTGGCAACTTTGGCCCCGAAGGGCCGGAAACCATGCTGGCGCAGCAATTCGACGGGCCTGTCATGTTCTGCGCGGCCGCCGAGGAAAACATTTCGGTGCTTTCCAGCCGCCGCGGCGACGCTTACTGCGGCATGCTGAACGCGAGCTATAACTTGAAGCTTCGCAAGGTGAACGCGTACATTCCGGAAAAACCGGTCGGAACAGCGGCGCATATCGCGAGCCTGATCGAGGAGTTTTATCCGATATCGCGCGCCTATATCGGCGTGAAAGGCCTCAAGATCATCACGTTCGGGCCGCGCCCGTATGATTTTCTCGCCTGCAACGCGCCCATCGCGCCGCTTTTCAAAATCGGCGTCAACGTGCAGGAGAACTCGGAGCTTGACCTTTTTGCGGCGTTCAACGCGCACAAGGGCGACGCGCGGATTGCCGCCGTTGTGGCGGATATGGAAGCGGAGCTTGGAGAAGGCAACAAGATGCCCGGCATACTTCCGAAGCTCGCGCAGTATGAAATCACGCTGCTGGACTGGATTGCGGAAAACAAGGGCGCCGCGAAGTATGTGGCAATGGCGAACAAATGCTGGCCCGCTTTCCAGACGCAGTTCGGTTTCGTGCCGTGCTATGTGAATTCACGGCTGACGGCGAGGGGCATTCCCGTCGCGTGCGAAGTGGACATCTATGGCGCGCTCAGCGAGTATATCGGCACATGCGTCACGGGCGCTCCCGTCACGCTGCTCGATATCAACAATACGGTGCCGGCCGAGATGTACGAGCAGTCCATCAAAGGCAAGCAGCCGTACGGCGACAACGAGGTGTTCATGGGCTTCCACTGCGGAAACACGCCCATCAGCCGCCTGAAAAAAGGCACGATGAAATATCAGCTGATTATGCACCGCTGCCTAGAGCCGGACAAAGAGCCGGATATTTCACGCGGAACGCTTGAAGGCGATATCGCGCCCGACAAGATCACGTTCTTCCGTTTGCAGGGCAATATCGACTCGCAGCTTCAAAGCTACATTGCGGACGGCGAGGTGCTGCCTGTGGAAACCCAGTCTTTCGGCGGCATCGGCGTGTTCGGCATCCCCGAAATGGAACGGTTTTACCGCCATGTGCTGATCGAAGACGGCTATCCGCATCACGGCGCTGTGGCGTTCGGCAACGTCGGCCGTCAGATATTTGAAGTGATGAAGCTCCTGGGCGTCGGCAAAATTTCGTTCAACAGGCCCAAAGGGGTTTATTATCCGACAGAAAATCCCTTCGTGAAGTAAAAAAGACGGGAACAAATCAGAATTGAAACGGGAGCATCCGGCACACGGGTGCTCCCGATATTTTTTGCAAGCCAATATCCATTGAAATCATATTTCGGTTTGGCCGGTTCATCATGCGCGGGTGTTGAACTCGGAAACAAATGGTGCTAAAATACGTTTAGCACTCGGAAGGCGTGAGTGCTAACAAACGAAAAAGGAGACGGTGAGAATGGCAAAAAAGCAGTTTAAGGCCGAATCAAAACAGTTGCTGAATCTCATGATTCATTCAATCTATACGCACAAAGAGATATTTTTAAGGGAGCTTATATCCAACGCCAGCGACGCGATCGACAAGATTTATTACAAGGCGCTGACGGACGAATCCATCAGCTTCAACAGTGCGGATTATTATATCAGGCTGGAGCCGAATAAGGCGAGCCGGACGCTGCGCGTGATCGATACGGGCATCGGCATGACCAAAGAGGAGCTTGAGGACAACCTCGGCACCATTGCCAAAAGCGGTTCGCTGAATTTTAAGAAGGAATATGAGCTCAAGGACGGTTACGACATCATCGGCCAGTTCGGCGTGGGTTTTTATTCCGCCTTTATGGTGGCCGATAAGGTGACGGTCATCAGCCGAGCGCTCGGCAGCCACGAAGGGTATAAGTGGGAATCCGAAGGGGAAAGCGGCTATACGATAGAGCCCTGCGCGAAGGAAAATGTGGGCACCGAAATTGTTCTGCACATCAAAAGCAACACCGAAGAAGAAAATTACGACGAGTTTCTCGAAGAATACCGCCTGCGCGCGCTCGTGAAAAAGTATTCGGATTTCATCCGCTATCCCATCAAGATGGATATACACGAAAGGCGCCTCAAGGAAGGTGAAAAAGACGAGTACGATGACGTGGTGGAGGAACAGATATTAAACAGCATGGTGCCCATCTGGCGCAAAAACAAATCCGAGCTGACGGACGAAGACTATGAGCGGTTCTATTCTGAAAAGCATTTCGGCTTCGATAAACCGGTCGCGCATCTGCATATCAAAACGGAGGGCTCGGTGCGGTACAATGCGATATTGTTCATACCCGAAAAGACGCCTTTTGATTTTTACACAAAGGACTTTGAAAAAGGGCTTGAGCTGTATTCAAGCGGCGTGATGATTATGAGCAAGTGCCCCGACCTGCTGCCCGATTATTTCAGCTTTGTGCGCGGTATCGTCGAATCAGACGATTTGTCGCTGAACATTTCAAGGGAGCTGCTTCAGCACAACCGGCAATTAAAGCTGATTGCCAAAAACATCAAAAATAAAATAAAGGCGGAGCTTGAGAATCTCATCAAGAATGACCGCGAGAAATACGAGGCGTTTTACCAGTCGTTCGGGCGTCAGCTCAAGTTCGGCACATACAACAGTTTCGGCGCGGATAAGGAAGACCTGCAGGATTTGCTGATGTTCTATTCATCGTCGGAGAAAAAGATGGTGACGCTGTCCGAATACGTGGCGCGTATGAAGGAAGACCAGAAGCATATCTATTATGCGGCGGGCGAGTCCATTGACCGCATCGACAAAATGCCGCAGACCGAAATGGTGCGCGACAAGGGCTATGAGATATTGTATCTGACCGAGGACGTGGACGAGTTCGCGATTCAGGTGCTCATGAGCTATAAAGAGAAAACGTTCAAGTCCGTATCCGCAAGCGATGTGGATATTGAGACGGATGAGGAGAAGAAGCAGGCCGAGACGCAGGCTCAGGATGATAAGGCGCTCTTTGATAAGATGAAGGAGCTGCTTTCCGGCAAGATTAAAGACATCCGGTTAAGCAAGCGGCTCAAATCGCATCCGGTGTGTCTCGTCAGCGACGGCGCCGTATCTATCGAAATGGAGAAGATACTCAAAACGATGCCGGGCAGCCCGAACATCACGGCGGAGAAGGTGCTGGAGATCAATCCGTCTCACAGCGTATATGCCGCGCTCAAAAACGCTTTTGAGCACGACGAGGAAAAATTCAAGCTCTTTACGGATTTGCTTTATAATCAGGCGCTGCTGATGGAGGGGCTCAGCGTTGAGGATCCTCTTGCGTTCAGCAACAACATCTGCAAGCTGATGGGCTGAAAAAATGCGTTTGTTCATCGGCGTGAAAACGGGCTGCGAGGAATATCTCGAAGCGCTGCAGCGGCAGCTGAAAAAGCTTGGCGGCGGCAATTATACGCGCAGGGAGAACCTGCACATGACGCTGGAATTTCTGGGCGAAGTGCCGCCTCATAAGGCGCAGGCCATATGCGGCGCTCTCGGCCGGATAAGACTCGGCCGTTTCATGCTCTTTTGCGAAGGCGTGCAGGCATTCGGACGCGACATCCTGTCGGCCAAAGTGGGCGGGGAGATGGGCCGGCTCTCCGCCCTGCACGACGAAGTGGAGCGCGCGCTCATCGGCTGCGGTTTTGAGCCGGAGCGGCGGCCTTTCAAGCCGCACATCACGCTTGTCCGCCGGTTCCGGCCATTCGGCGCTTTTGATGCGGCCGCCGTTGACGCAACGCGAAACGATTTTTGTGTGGACAAAGTAATTCTTTTTGAAAGCACACGCGAGGCGGAAAAGCTCGTCTACAAACCGCTTTTTACGCACTTTCTTGAGCCGTAGCATCCGTCCGTTTTCGTCATTTTACATAAACCCGCGAATTGCTTGAAGAATCGGACCGTGGCGCCGACCGCTGAAATACTGTCCGACAAACCTGAGATGCCTTCCGAAAAATCTTGTATTATGACCGTTCAAAGCTTATAATCATTCACGTTTGAATTCTATGATACGGGGATATTATGCGGAAACAGGACAACATCAGAAACATCGCCATAGTGGCGCACGTTGACCACGGCAAAACGACGCTCGTCGATCAGATGCTGAGACAATCGGGCATATTTCGGGCCAACGAAGTGGTGCGCGAGCGCGTGATGGATTCGGAGGAGCTGGAGCAGGAGAGAGGCATCACGATACTCTCGAAAAATACGGCCGTTGAATATAAGGGCGTCAAGATCAACATTGTGGATACGCCGGGGCATGCCGATTTCGGCGGCGAGGTGGAGCGCGTGCTCACAATGGTGGACGGCGTGCTGCTGCTTGTGGACGCGTTTGAGGGATGTATGCCGCAGACGCGCTTCGTGCTGAAAAAAGCGCTGATGCTCGGCAAACACGTGATTGCGGTCATCAACAAGATAGACAGGCCGGGGGCGCGCCCCGAAACGGTGCTTGACGGCATCATCGACCTTTTTATCGAGCTGGACGCGCACGAGGACCAGCTTGAGTTTCCCGTCGTTTACGCGTCCGCGAAAGCGGGAACGGCGTCCCTCAAGCCGGACGACGAATCAGCGGATATCACGCCGCTTTTTGATGCGATCATCGAGCATGTGCCCGCCCCTGCCGGAGAGCCGGAGGGGCCGCTTCAGATGCTCGTATCGAGCATTGATTACGACGATTATTTGGGGCGCATCGCGATCGGACGCATCGAGCGGGGCAGCGTGCAGCGTAACATGGCGGCGGCGCTTTGCCGTGAAGACGGTACGGCGCAGAATGTGAAGATCACGCGGCTTTACGAGTTTTCGGGGCTTAAGCGCATCGAGACGGAAAGAGCGCGCTTCGGCGATATCGTGGCGATCGCGGGTCTGCCCGACGTGAAGATCGGCGAAACGGTCTGCGACGCCGAATGCATCGAGCCGCTGCCGTTTGTCAAGATCGACGAGCCCACCGTGTCGATGAACTTTATCGTCAACAACAGCCCGTTTGCGGGCCGCGAGGGCAAATATGTGACATCGCGCAACATCCGCGAACGGCTTTGGCACGAGATGGAGACCAACCTGAGCCTGAAGGTGGAGGAAACGGATTCCACAGATTCGTTCAAGGTATCGGGACGCGGCGAGCTGCACCTTTCGATACTGATTGAAACCATGCGGCGCGAAGGGTACGAGTTTTCGGTATCGCGTCCGCGCGTGATACTCAAAAAGGAAAACGGCGTCACGATGGAGCCTTACGAGCTGCTTCTTATCGACGTTCCCGGCGATTACGCGGGCGTTGTGATTGAGAAGCTGGGGCCCCGAAAGGCGTCGCTTGTGGATATGAGCAGCGAGGGTGCGACAACGCGCATGTCGTTCAATATTCCGTCGCGCGGGCTCATCGGATACCGCAACGAGTTCATGACGGACACAAAGGGAAACGGCATCATGAACCATATATTCAGCGGCTACAAGGAATGGGCGGGCGATATCCCGGAACGGCAGAGAGGCTCCCTGATCGCGCATGAGCAGGGCGAAGCCACCGCCTACGGTCTATTTAATGCGCAGGAGCGCGGCCGCCTTTTCATCGGCCCTGGCGTGCCCGTATATGCGGGCATGGTGGTGGGTGAAAACGCGCGGCAGGAGGATATTGTGGTCAACGTGTGCAAGAAAAAGCAGCTGACCAACACGCGCGCGTCCGGTTCGGACGAAGCGCTTCGCCTTACGCCGCCGACGGTTTTGAGCCTTGAACAGTCGCTTGAGTTTATCGCGGACGACGAGCTGGTGGAGGTGACGCCCAAAAGCATACGGCTGCGCAAGGCAGTGCTGGACAAGGGCGAAAGGGCCAAGCTTTATAAGGCAAATTGAAATTACAGCGGATGCGGACTTAGTAGTCCGCATTTTTGTTTATGTCCGTTAACCGTTTTCATATTGTTCATATTATTGTGAATATGCGAACAATATCTGTGATTACAATTTGAGCATCCAAAAAAGAAAGAGGGGAATCATATGAAGATATTGATACGCGTAACGGCGGCTGTCTGTGCCGCTCTCATGATGCTGGCGATGTTTGCGGGATGCGGCTCGACAGAAAACACTGCGGAAGCATCGGCACAAAGCATGGGCGCACCGCCGGGCGGCCAGATGGGCGGCCAGATGGGCGCGCCGCCGGACGGCGGAAACGGTGCGTCTGTTTCTACGGGTACGGGAGCTTATGTGCTGACCGACGGAGAAACGCTGGACGGCGGCACGTATGAATCGACCAGCGCGGATGAAAACGCGGTGCGCGCCGAGGGCGAAATCGAGGCCACGCTTAACAGCGTGACGGTGGAAAAAACGGACGGCGCGGCATCAAGCAACGATGCGAGCAGCTTTTACGGGCTCAATGCGGCTGTGCTGGCGCTTGACAACGCCACACTCAATATAAACGGCGGTACGGTGACGGCTTCGGCGGAAGGCGCTAACGGCGTATTTGCTTACAACGGCGCAACGGTCAATATCAAGGATACGGTCATCAATGTATCCGGCGGAAACGCGGGCGGCATTGAGGTGGCGGGAGGCGGCGTCATGTACGCGACCAACCTTGAGGTCAGTTCCACCGTCAAGGCGGCGATTCGCAGCGACAGGGGCGGCGGAACGATGGTGGTTGACGGCGGCACATATACGACCGCCGGCAGTTCCGGCGCGCCTGCGGTTTACAGCACCGCAGATATCACCGTAAGCAATGCGACGCTGACGGCCAACGATTCCGAAGCGGTTGTGGTGGAAGGGTTCAATTCGGTCACGCTCAACAACTGCAACGTGACGGGGAATATATCGGGCACTTACGGAGAAAACAGCGGTGAGAACATCCATAATGTCATGCTGTACCAAAGCATGTCGGGCGACGCCGAACAGGGAACCAGCAGCTTCACAATGACGGGCGGTACGCTCGTTTCAAAAAACGGCGACATGTTTTATGTCACCAATACCAGCAGCGTCATTACGCTTTCCGGCGTTGATCTTACGCTGGCCGACGGGACATACCTGCTGCTGGCGGCGGGCAACGACGGTTCGCGCGGGTGGGGCTCTCAAGGGTCTAACGGAGGCAATTGCACTTTCAAGCTTTCGGGGCAGACCGTGTCAGGCGATATCATGGTGGACGCGATATCGCAGCTTGACATGACGATTGCCGATTCCTCGTCTTACACAGGCGCGATCAATACGGACGGAACGGAAGCGGCTTCTCTGACGGTCACACTGGACGGCACAAGCACATGGACGCTGACGGGAGACAGCTATGTCACAGCATTCAACGGCAGCCTCAGCAACGTGGTGACAAACGGCCACACGCTCTATGTGAACGGTAAAGCGGTAAACTAAACCCGTCTTGCCCACATATGATAATTTCAGCTTTATTGACAGTCTGTACCCCCAGCTCGCCGGGGGATTTTTATTGTACCCGCGAAAGCCGTCAATAGGGACGATTGTGTTCGGAAGCGTTGCGTGGTAATATAAGGACATAACCGGAAAATGCGGGTGAACAATGTGCCGGATATCACATTTGAAGAGGTCAAGCTTCGGCATCTGCCCGATTTGCTTGAGATATATACATATTATGTGCTGAATACCACCGCGACGTTTCATGCGCGCAGAATCACCGAAAAAGAGATGGGCCAGATCGTGTTTTTTGACGGCTCCAAATACAAGACGTTCGTGGTTCTCGACGGCGAACAGGTCTGCGGCTATGTCATGCTGTCGCCGTATAAAAAACGAGAAGCCTATCATCTGACGGCGGAGGTGGCGCTGTATTTAAGGCACGACCGCCTAGGACAGGGAATCGGCGGCAAAGCGCTTGCGTATATTGAAAATTACGCACGAAAAAAAGGCATCCATGTGCTGGTTTCCACAATATGCGGAGAGAACAGCCGCAGCATCCGGCTTTTCGAGAAAAGCGGATACGAAAAATGCGCGCATTACAAAGAAATCGGCAAGAAGTTCGGCAGGATGCTGGATGTCGTCGCATATCAGAAGATTTTAAACGAAGAAAAATGAACGATCGATGAATTTTAAGCCAAAAGACTTATTCGGGTATTCGAGCTTTTGTATAATAACCGTAAAGTCATTCATTTTTTTGGGAGGGCGGACGGATGGAGGACATCAAGCGGACGATCGGCGCGCAGCGCGCATTTTTCAATGCGGGGCATACGAGGGATATCGGCTTTCGCATTGAACAGTTAAGGAAGCTGAAACGGGAGATCGTGAAGCGGGAGGCGGATATCGAGCAGGCGCTTAAAGCGGATTTCGGCAAATGCGCATTTGAGACATATGCCACCGAGATCGGCCTTGTTTTGAGCGGCATCAACGAATTTGAAAAGCATCTGAAAGCATGGGCAAGACCGAAGACAGTGCCGAAGACAATGGCGACATTTCACGCCAAAAGCACGATTGTGCATGAACCGTTCGGCGTGACGCTGATCATGTCTCCGTGGAATTATCCGTTTCAGCTGACGATGGCGCCTCTGATCGGTGCGATGGCGGCGGGAAACACGGCGGTGGTCAAGCCGTCGCGGTATACACCGCAAACCGCGGCGCTGATGAAGCGCATTATCGAGGCGAACTTTCCGGATGAGTATATTGCGTTGTTCGAGGGCGGCCGCGACGTCAACGAAGCGCTGTTGAACGAGCGGTATGACTTCATATTTTTCACGGGCGGCACCGCGGTCGGCAAGGTGGTGATGAGCGCCGCCGCGAGGAATCTGACGCCGCTTGTACTTGAGCTTGGCGGCAAAAGCCCGTGCATCGTGGACGAAACGGCGGATATTTCGAAAACGGCGAAGTCGCTTTGCTGGGGCAAGTTTTTGAACGCGGGGCAGACATGCATCGCGCCCGATTATGTGATGGCCAGCCGCTCGGTGGTTCCGGCGCTGGTGGACGCGCTGAAGGCGCAGGTCAGGCGCATGTACGGCGATGATCCGCAAAAAAGCCCCGATTTTCCGCGCATCATCACGCCGTCCCATTTCGAAAGGGTGCGCGGCCTTATCGACCCCGACAAGGTGGCGTTCGGCGGTCAAACGGATGCGGACAGCCGGTATATTGCGCCCACAGTGATGACGGACGTGACGTTTAACGATAAAGTGATGAGCGAGGAGATATTCGGGCCTGTGCTTCCCATTATCGCATATGACGACGAGGATGAGATGCTTCGCACGCTGCAGGCGATGGAGACGCCGCTCGCGTTTTACATATTCAGCAGAGACAAGAAACGCGTGCGGAAGTATCTGATGATGCGCTCGTCGGGCGACGCCGTGGTGAATGATACGGTGATTCACAGCGCGAATCCGCATCTGCCGTTCGGCGGCAAGGGCCATTCGGGGCTTGGCTGCTACCACGGGCGGCACAGCTTTGAAACATTCTCCCATAAGCGCTCGGTGGTTTACAGGCATCTGGCGCTTGATCTGCCGCGATATGCGCCGTATCCCGAAAAGTTCGGGTTTATCAAGCGGTTCCTGTAATCAGTGGCAGCGCTTGCAAGGCTCCAGCCCTTCCAGCTTTGCCTGCTCCAGCGTGACGGGTATCGCCGAATCGTTGAGCACGGAACAGCCTGCCGTATGGTATTTTTTGCCCGACGGCATGACATAAACGATGGTTTCGTTATCGGGCAGGCGAATGGCGGATAAAGGCGGCTCGGTGGGAGACGCGCCGCGCACCACAACGCCGCCCTGCGCCGCTGTTTCGCTGACGCAGCCGCAAAGAAGAAGGACAAGCGCTGTCATCAATACGACGGCCGTTTTTTTCAAAGGGTTCCTGTGACTGAACATATGGTCATTATACAATAAAATGGAATCAAAGGCAAATCGCTTGATAAAGACGATCGCGTCAACCCACTGTAGGGAAATCACATGACAGTATTACGATAAGCCAATCCCCTCAAAGCCATATAGGTTGGTGTATATTGACCTGCCGCTAAAATGGGCAGGCGAATATTCTTCATTGCGGAATCAATTCTGCCCTGTACGTTGACTGCGGCGGCAGACAATATCTTTGGAGCTAGGCAGTAAGAAGAGCCAGCATCCGGTTTC
>JAJUJH010000166.1 GCA_029265435.1 Clostridiales bacterium | reverse complement strand
GGGATCAATCGCCGAGGCTGCTCGATTTTGATATTGACGTGCGCAGATCGAAAGGCGAGTTGAAGGCGTTTATGCATCTTGGCCGAAAGCTTAACAGAAGCAGGCCCGCCGCATTCCGTGCGTATCTGCTTGCGAAGCAGGCGGAAAGACAGACGGCGATTGAAGAGGTTCGTGCGCAGAATGAACTGCTGATGAAGGACGGCCTGAAAATTCTGATTGTGGGACACGCGTACAATGTCTATGACAAAATGATCGGCGCGCCGGTACTCAAAATTCTGAGAGATCTCGGCGCGACGCCGATTATTGCGGACATTTCCGACAGGCGAAAAGCGAGGGAAAGGTGTTTTGAACTGACCGAAAGCCTGCCATGGATGTACAACAGGGAGCTTGTGGGCGCAGTGCTCGAATATAAGGATCGGGTCGACGGCATAATTTTGATGAGTGCATTTCCGTGCGGACCTGATTCCCTTGTCAACGAGATATTGCTTCGGCGCGTGCGCGGGATTCCGATGCTGAATCTGCTGATGGACAGCCAGCAGGCGGAAGCGGGCATTGAGACGCGGCTTGAAAGCTTTGTGGATATAATCAGATTCCAGCGCGAGGCAAACACACATGAAGCGTAAAGTGACTTTTCCGCATTTCGGAGATTACTGCATTCCGCTTGAATTTCTTGTGACGCGCGGCCTTGAGATGGACTATGTCACGCCGCCGCCCATGACAAAGCGAACGCTTGAGCTGGGCGCCAAATACAGCCCCGATTATGTATGCGCGCCCTTCAAATACAATTTGGGCAGTTATATTGAAGCGATCGAATGCGGTGCAGATATGCTGGTGCAGACGGGTGGCGCCTGCCGCCTCGGTTATTACGGCGAACTGCACGAGCAGATATTGAGGGATCTCGGTTACAGATTTGATTTCGTGAACCTCGCTCGTGCGGATTATTCGAAGCCGTATACGCTGCTGGCCGAGTTTAAAAAAGTCAATCCCGATTTTTCGGTTGCAAAGGTGGCGGCGGCACTGTTATCAGCGGTGAAAATGGCGGAATGTATGGACCGCGTGGATGATTATGTGCGCCGCAATATCGGGTTTGAGGTGGAAAATGGATCGTTTGAAGCGGAAAAGCAAAGGTTCCTATCCGATCTTCGCCGATGTGAAACAAAGAAAGACGTGACCGCCGCTTTCCAGCAGTGCATGGACAATATGAAGGCGATACCGACCGAAAAGCCAAAAAAGCCGATCAAAGTGGCCATTGTGGGCGAGTATTATACCATCATGGACCCGTTCAGCAATCACAATATCGAGCGGGAAATGGCGAAGATGGGCATGGTGATCGAGAGATGGATGAATCTATCCAACAGCATGTTCCATTATCCCGAAAAGGAAATCGCGCGGAAAATACGCGGCTATTCCAAATACAACATGGGCGCGACAAGCATGGCGACCATCGATGTCGCGCTGACGTGTGCGAAGAAGGGATACGACGGCATTATTCATGTGAAATCGTTCGGATGTACGCCCGAAATGGATTCGATTCCCGTTCTGCAGAACATCAGCTCGGACTATAAAATCCCGATACTGTATTTCAGTTTTGATTCACAAACGGGAGACACGGGTATACAAACAAGGCTGGAGGCGTTTTACGATATGATTGTAATGAGGAAACGGGCATGAAAAAGAAAGCTTATCTTGGCATCGACATCGGTTCGATATCCACAAAAGGCGTTGTGATAGACGGCGGAAGGCGCATCGTGGCCTCCGAATACCTGTGGACGGAAGGGAACCCCATTGAAGCGTCGAAACGGCTGATCGGCATATTGGCCGGCAAAATCAAGGATACCGGATGCGAAGTGGTATCGGTGGGGACCACGGGAAGCGCGCGAAAACTGATCGGCGTCATAACAGGCGCGGCTGTGGTCAAAAATGAGATTACGGCGCACGCCGTCGGCACGATCACGACGTATCCGGACGTGCGCACGATATTCGAGATCGGCGGGCAGGATTCAAAGATCATCCTCATCGAAGACGGCATCGTGGCGGATTATGCGATGAATACGCTGTGCGCCGCCGGAACAGGCTCGTTTCTGTCGAGCCAGGCCGCTCGTCTGGGCGTCGCCGTCGAGGAGTTCGGAAATATCGCGCTCAAGTCGGCCAATCCCACGCCCATCGCGGCGCGATGCACTGTTTTTGCCGAGTCGGATCTTGTCCATAAAGCGCAAATTGGGCACTCAAAAGAGGATATCATCGCGGGGCTGTGCAAGGCCGTTGTGCTCAATTATCTGAATAACGTGGGGAAAGGCAAGAAAATTCATCCGCCCATCGTTTTTCAAGGCGGTGTCAGCAAGAACGTCGGCGTGGTGAAAGCGTTTGAGGATGCCACCGGATATCCGGTCATCGTGGATAAGAACGGGCACCTGACGGGCGCTTTCGGTGCAGCCATACTCGCCATGAAGTCCGGCAAAGAGAAAGCGTTCGATTTCAGCGTGGCGGATACCGACTTCAGGACAAAAGGCGTGACATGCGGCCTGTGCGCCAACAACTGTGAAATCATCTGCGTCTATCAAGAGAGCTCGCTTATCGATGCGTGGGGCAACAAGTGCGAAAGAGGCGCGATACAAACCAAAAGGCAGTTCGCCGGCGTGCGCTGAATGATTGTCAAACCAGCGCATATTGAAGCCGAATGTAAATAATTATGGAAATTTCATTGCGAACCGCAAATGTGATGTTATAATCTCTGTAACAAATGATTCAAAGGAGCGGTCTTTTTGGATATCTTCTTTCAGGCGATCCAATTCGTGGAGACTTCTTTGCTGTTTTCTTCCGCGCTTTTTTCCATGATCATGTATATGAGGACCAAAGACCGTTTGGTCCGAAGAACATTGATGGTTTTGCTGCCTGTCGCCATGCTGCTCTTTTTTTCATACATGGTCAGCCTTAATAACAGAAGCGCCGAGGGAGTTGAAAACATCTCGTGGCTGACGCCGCTTTTCGCGCTTGTTGTGATCGGGCTGATCATGGCCGCGATACTGGCCGCTTGCTACTATGTGATCCAATTGTTTCCGATTCCGCCGAAGAACAGACGCGTCGCGCTGCTTTCCGCAACGGGCATAACGGGGCTTCTTCTCATCATCACAGCCATACTTGTCATGTATATGTCGCGCGCGGATCTGACGCAGTCGATGACGACAGCGCTCTGGGCGTTTTATCCGCTGTGCTCCATTGCTCTTTTTGCGGAAGCGCTTGCGGTGGCCGGCATGTACCGCAAAATCAAAGATCCGCATCATTTAAAGCTCGCGAGGTATTTTTTAATTGCGTTTATCCCGCAGATTGCATACTCCATTATCGACTTTATTTTGCTGCGCCAGGTATCGTTTCAGCTCACGCATCTTTCTTATGCGGTATTTTCCGTTTTTGTATTCGTGGATTTGTGCACATACTTTTTCAGCCACTACAGCCGTGAAATCGACATTTCGCCCAAGCAGGAAGATCTGAAAACAAAGTTTTCGCTTAGCGACAGGGAGTTCGAGGTTGTGGAACTGCTTGCCAAAGGCTTGTCCAACCAGGACATATCGGAATCGCTGCATATCAGCGTCAACACAGTCAAATCTCATGTCAAACGCATTTACTCTAAGCTCGGAATCGGCAACCGTCTCCAGCTTATCAATCTGCTGGGAAACGGCCATAATTCGGATAAATAACTTGCCGTTCACCCAATAGGGTGAATGAAAAATCACCCTTAAAAAGCATTTGAAAGCACACGAACGGGGAATTGTTCCCGTCCTTTTCCTGCCATATGATGGTCTTGAAGATAATAAGGGAGAGATCATCATTGAAAGCGCTGTTTGAAAAATCCATCAAAAAGAAGAAAACGATTATCACCGCATTTATATGCGCGGCGGCGGTCAGCGCTGTTTTAATGCTGGGCGTCGGGCAGAATTATGACATGTCCGAGTATCTGCCGGGCCGTTCGGATTCGAAGATCGGTATCGACATATTGAAGAACGAATACAGCTACAACGGCAGCGCGCTGATGATGCTGGAAAACAAAAGCATCGTCGAGGTTTTAATGGCGAAGGAGCGTCTGCAGGCGATCGACGGCGTTGAAACGGTCGTCTGGCTGGACGACGTTGCCGATTTGAAGCAGCCGATTGAGCTCATTGACGAAGAAGTGCGCAATAATTATTACATAGACGGAAACGCGCTCCTTCAGATCGTTTTTACCGAAGACGATTATTCCGAAAAGACGAGAAGCGCGATTGACGCAATCAAAGCCGAGTTTGGAAGCGGCGCAATTTTGTCGGGCAGCGCAGTCGATGCGTATGCCAACGTCAAATCAATAAGCGGAAATATCATGACAAGCGTCATGATCGCGATCGCGATCATATTGGTGATTTTATTTCTGACGACGAATTCCGCCGCGGAAGTCTTGCTCTTCCTTTTGACAATCGCGGTCGCGATATTGCTTAATATGGGCACGAACATCATATTCGGGAAAATATCGTATATGACGTTTGCGT
>JAJUJH010000016.1 GCA_029265435.1 Clostridiales bacterium | reverse complement strand
TATAATATGTGGGCAAGACGGGCTTTGCCCGCGCAGCCCACACCTTGCGGTTTTGCGCCGTTTCGAGCTTGCGAGGAACAAGCAAAACCGGAAAACTGTCGTAAAACCGAAGGTTTTTCGACAAGCTGAGGCAGCCTTTAAGCTGCCTTTCGTGTGTTTTTTGCCTTCTTAGTCTAAAAAGTCCCGAAGCTTCTTGCTCCGGCTTGGGTGGCGCAGCTTGCGAAGCGCCTTCGCCTCAATCTGGCGGATACGCTCCCTTGTGACCATGAACTCCTTGCCAACTTCTTCCAGCGTGCGCGCGCGCCCGTCGTCAAGACCAAAACGCAGACGCAGCACCTTCTCTTCGCGCGGCGTCAGCGTATCGAGCACGTCCATGAGCTGCTCTTTGAGCAGTGTGAACGCAGCGGCTTCCGCAGGCGCCGGCGCGTCATCATCGGGAATGAAATCGCCAAGATGGCTGTCTTCCTCCTCGCCGATCGGCGTTTCGAGGGAAACGGGCTCCTGGGCGATCTTGAGTATCTCCCTCACCTTATCCTCGCTGATATCCATCTCGCGCGCCACTTCCTCGGGCAGCGGATCGCGCCCGTACTGCTGAAGCAGCTGCCGTGAGACACGGATCAGCTTGTTGATCGTCTCCACCATATGCACGGGTATTCGGATGGTGCGCGCCTGATCGGCGATCGCGCGCGTAATCGCCTGCCGGATCCACCATGTCGCGTATGTCGAAAACTTATAGCCCTTTGTGTAATCGAATTTCTCCACAGCCTTGATAAGGCCGAGGTTGCCCTCCTGTATCAGATCGAGAAAAAGCATGCCGCGCCCCACGTAGCGTTTGGCGATGCTCACCACAAGCCTCAGGTTCGCCTCGGCGAGCCTGCGTTTGGCTTCATCGTCGCCCTGCGCCATCCGTTTGGCAAGCTCCACTTCCTCATCCGCCGATAACAGGCTGACTTTCCCTATCTCCTTCAGGTACATGCGGACAGGATCGTCAATGCTGACGCCTTCAGGAATCGACAGATCGATGTCTGCATCGATGTCCTCTTCTTCCTCCACAAGGTCTTTGTCGAGCTCGCCGTCAATGACGTCGATCTTCATCTCTTCAAGCGCGCCCAAAAGCTTGTCGAGGTTTTCGGCGTCGATCTCCGCGCCGTCTAGCGCGTCGTTAATCTCTTTGTATGTGAGAACGCCTTTCTTTTTGCCCGACTCAATGATATCTTTGAGCTTCTCCTCTTTGTCCGCCTGCGACACGACGCTGAGCGCCTGGAGCCTCGCCAGGTTCTCTTTAGACAGCGTCATATCGGCCGCCGGCTGCGCCTGAGCGCTCTTTTCCGTATCCTTTGTTTTCGGCTTCTCCGCCGCTTTTTCTTTCAAAATGCAATCACCCTATTCACACAAACCGATTTCGGTTCAATTCTTTATCTATCTCGCCGATTCTGGCGAGCAGACTTCGCTGCTGTTCCGCCGAAGCGCCGCGGAGCGCTTCCATCAATGCTTCCCTTTCGCCTTTCATTTTGGCCGTGCGGATTTTTTTTACACAATCCTTGAGATATGCGACCGGGTCTTCAGCGGCCGTCATGATTTCCATAAGCCTGACGGCTTCGTTCCGGTCGTCTTCCCGTTCAAGATGCGATAGTATTTCGGCATCTGTCGGCTGAATTCCTCTTTTTACGCAATCGCTGAGCGCAGAAAAAATATTTTTATGCGAAGGCGTCGTGAACTCATCCGCGCCGATCTCGTCCGCCACAGCCTCAAAACTGCGGATATCCGCAAGCGCACAGGCCAAAAATGCGCTTTCGGAGTTGTCCGCGGTTTTTTCAGTTCTATTATACCTATAATTGGCACTAGTATTCTCGTTTGCCGTCTTCTTATGCATCTGCCCCAAAATCGAGGCTGCGCTGAACCCCGTCTGCTCCGCGACCATCTCGGCATATCGCTCACGCTTTATCGGGCTGTCGAGCCGCGCAATGATCTTTGCCGCCTCTATGGCATAGCCTTCGCGTCCGTCCTCGGTATCAAGCAGAAACTCGCGCTTTTTCATTTCAAGGCGGTACTGAATTGCCGACGGCGCCGCCTTGACCTTTTTCGCGAAGCCGGCAAGTCCGTACCGGCGGATAAAATCGTCCGGATCAAGCCCTTCGTCAAAGCGGATCACGCGCACGTTGAAACCCTCCGCTTCAAGTATGTCCATCGCTTTGCCCGTAGCGATTTCTCCCGCCTCGTCGCCGTCATACGAGATAAACACATCGTTCGTATAGCGTTTGAGGAGTATGGCCTGCTCTTTCGTGAGCGCGGTGCCGAGCGACGCCACAACCGCCTTGACGCCGTGCGCGTACATCGAAACCACGTCCATATACCCTTCCACGATGACGGCGCTTTTGACGCTTCTCTGCCGTCTTAAAAGATCGATGCCGTAGAGGTTGCGCCGTTTGTTGAAAAGCACCGTATCCTTTGTGTTCAGATACTTGGGCGTCGAATCGTCCAGCACGCGCCCGCCGAACGCGACCACGTCTCCGAACACGTTGATGATCGGATACATCACGCGGTTTCGGAACGCATCGAACGCTTTGCCGTTTTTCACCGCGGCAAGACCGCTTTCGCCGATCAGCGGCTCGGAATAGCCCTCCGCCGTCAGCAGGGAAACCACGCTGTCCCAGCTGTCCGGCGCATACCCGAGGCCAAACCGTTTGACCGTTTCTTCGCCCACGCCGCGGCGTTTCAGATAGGCAAGCGCGTCCGCACCCGCGGCCGACATCAGCGTATTGTGATAGAACCGTGCCGCCAGCTTGTGCATCTCGGCAATCTGCCGTTTCTTTTCCTTTATCTCCTGATACTGCTTGTCGTCAACAAGCTTGGGCATCGGAAGCCCGCAGCGCCTCGCAAGCAGCTCCACCGATTCGCCGAACGTCAGGTTTTCGATCTTCATCACGAAATTGGCGACATTGCCGCCCGCCTTGCAGCCAAAGCAGTAATATAGCTGCTTCTCGCGGTTTACGGAAAAGGACGGCGTTTTCTCGTGGTGAAAAGGGCACAGGCCCCAATATCGCCCGCCGCGTTCGGCCAGCGTCACATAATCGGAAACCACATCCACGATGTCGCATTTGTTGTACAGCTCAGACAGCCAGACATCGCTGAACCTAGCCACTAATACTTATACCAGCCTTTCGGTATGTAGATTTCTCGGAAAAGCGCCACCGCATATCTGTCCGTCATCCCCGCGATATAGTCCGTCACGGTGGTTTGAAGCCCGTATGCGGCAATGCGCCGTTCCGCATCGTCGCCCATCATTTCGGGGCGTTTCATGAACAGATGAAACAGCATTTCAAGCATATTCTCGGCTTTTGCCTCCTCCTTCTTCGCGACGGAGCCGAGATACACATGGCTGAACATAAACTGCCTCAGCTTTTCGGTAAGCGCCGCCGTGCCTTCCGACATGCAAACCGTATTTTTACCGGCGCTGTTTGTCACGATATCCGTAATCATCGTGTTGATGCGCTTGCTGTGTGTGCGTCCCAGCCCTTCGGCGCATTCTTCGGGAATACCGCTTATCATGCCCGCACGCAGCGCGTCGTCAATATCGTGATTGATATAAGCGATCCTGTCCGACAGATTGACGACCATGCCCTCAAGCGTCTGCGGCCTGTCCGACTTTCGGTGGTTGAGGATGCCGTCGCGCACCTCGTACGTCAGGTTCAGCCCCGTGCCGCCTTCGAGCAGCTCCACCACGCGCAGGCTTTGTTCGTTGTGCTCAAAATGGCCGGTCAGCTTTTGCAGCACACGTTCACCTGCGTGTCCGAAAGGCGTATGTCCAAGGTCGTGCCCCAGCGCGATCGCCTCGGTCAGATCTTCGTTGAGCGCGAGGCATCGCGCAATCGTCCGCGCAATCTGCGACACCTCAAGCGTATGCGTAAGGCGCGTGCGGTAATGGTCACCTTCGGGCGAAAGAAACACCTGCGTTT
This sequence comes from Clostridiales bacterium, assembly GCA_029265435.1. Taxonomy (GTDB): domain Bacteria; phylum Bacillota; class Clostridia; order Christensenellales; family SZUA-584; genus SZUA-584. The sequence continues at coordinate 22,821 of JAJUJH010000016.1, read as the reverse complement.
TATGTTTTAAGCGCCGGAAGGATTTGCAATGAATGATCCTGTCGCGGTCGCGCTGATATACGGTGCGCAACGGGCACTCCTCAATCGGCGTTTCGCGTCCTTTCGACTGCGCCGCCTTGGCGGCGAACGGCGACAGCCGCAAAAATTCATTGCGTTCGTTGATCTCGCGGAAATTCAGACCGTTCATGTTCATACATTATATTTAAACATGAAACAAAAAAGTCCTGCACGGAGGCGTACAAATTTTCGACATTGTTTTCATTCTGTTCACAAAAGAAAAAGGCGGAAGCCTTCCGCCGCCGCCTTTTCGTCTCCTTGAGTTACGCCTGTTTTGCAAGTATCGCCGCGTGAGCCGCCGCAAGCCGCGCGATCGGCACGCGGAACGGCGAGCAGGATACGTACTGCAGGCCGATATCGTGGCAGAACTTGACCGAGCTTGGTTCGCCGCCGTGCTCGCCGCAGATACCGAGCTTGATGTTCGGGCGCGTTTTTCTGCCGAGCTCGGCCGCCATCTTCATGAGCTTGCCGACGCCCTTCTGATCCACCTTCGCAAACGGATCGGATTCGTATATCTTCTTGTTGTAGTAATCGTCGAGGAACTTGCCCGCATCGTCACGCGAGAAACCGAACGTCATCTGGGTCAGGTCGTTCGTGCCGAACGAGAAGAACTCCGCTTCCTCCGCGATCTCGTCCGCCGTGAGCGCCGCGCGCGGCACCTCGATCATCGTGCCGACCATATATTCGAGCTTCATGCCTTTTTCGCTGATGACCTGTTCGCACGTCTTGACGACAACGTCCTTGACGTATTTGAGCTCTTTGATTTCGCCGACCAGCGGAATCATGATTTCGGGCTTTATCTTGATGCCCTTGCTTGCCGACACCTCGATGGCCGCTTCCATGATGGCACGCGCCTGCATCTCGGCAATTTCCGGATATGTGACGGCAAGGCGGCAGCCTCTGTGGCCCAGCATCGGGTTGAACTCGTGCAGGTTGGAGATGGTGAGCATCAGCTCTTCCACCGGAATGATCATTTCCTTGGCAAGTTTTTTGATATCGTCCTCATCGGTGGGAAGGAACTCGTGAAGCGGCGGGTCCAGCAGACGGATGGTGACGGGCAGCTCGCCCATCGCCTCGTAAATGCCGATGAAGTCCTTTTTCTGCATGGGCAGAAGCTTGGCCAGCGCACGCACGCGCTGTTCCGCCGTCTTTGAGACGATCATCTCGCGCACGGCGGGGATTCTGTCCTCGTCAAAGAACATGTGCTCGGTCCGGCAAAGGCCGATGCCTTCCGCGCCGAAACGGATCGCCTGCATCGCGTCGTGCGGCGTATCCGCGTTTGTCCTCACCTTGAGCGTCCTGACTTCGTCGGCCCATTTCATGATGGTGGCAAAATCGCCTGTCAGCTCCGCTTCCAGCGTCGGTATCTTTTCGCCGTAAACATTGCCGGTGGAACCATCGAGGGAAATGTAATCGCCTTCCCTATAGACCACGCCGTTCACCGTCATGGTCTTGGCGCTTTCGGAAATCATGATGTCGCCGCAGCCCGACACGCAGCAGGTTCCCATGCCTCTCGCGACAACCGCCGCATGAGAAGTCATGCCGCCTCTGGCCGTAAGTATGCCCTTCGACGCGTACATGCCTTCGATATCCTCCGGCGACGTCTCAAGGCGCACCAGCACCACATCGTTGCCCGCTTCGGCGGCTTCCTTGGCTTCTTCCGCCGTGAAGTAGATCTTGCCGCAGGCCGCACCGGGTGACGCCGCAAGCCCCTTCGCGATGGGTTTCGCGTTCTTGATGGCTTTCGGATCGAACGTGGGATGCAGCAAAGCGTCAAGCTGCCTCGGCTCCACCTTGAGCAGCGCTTCTTCTTTTGTCAGCTTGCCTTCCGCCACGAGATCGACGGCAATTTTGAGCGCCGCAGCCGCGGTGCGCTTGCCGTTTCTCGTCTGAAGCATATAAAGCTTGCCTCTTTCGATCGTAAACTCCATATCCTGCATGTCGCGGTAATGGTCCTCCAGCGTCTGCGCGATCTTGACAAACTGCGCGTACACATCGGGCATCGTATCGTTAAGCTCGGATATCGCTTTCGGCGTCCGTATACCAGCCACCACGTCTTCGCCCTGCGCGTTCATCAGAAACTCGCCGTACAGCTTTTTCTCGCCGGTGGAAGGATTGCGCGTGAACGCCACGCCCGTGCCCGAATCGTTGCCCATGTTGCCGAACACCATGGCCTGGACGTTGACGGCGGTACCCCAGTCGCCCGGTATATCGTTCATGCGGCGGTATACGATGGCGCGCGGATTGTCCCACGAACGGAAAACCGCTTTGATGGCCTCCATCAGCTGTTCCTTCGGCTCCTGCGGGAACTCTTTTCCCATCTCCGCAAGATACAGCGCCTTATACTTTTTCACGACGGTCTTGAGGTTGTCCGCGGAAAGATCCGTATCGTGCTTGGCGTTGTTTTCCTCTTTGACTTCGTCAAGTATCTCTTCAAATTTCGCCTTGGAGATGCCCATCACCACATCGGAGAACATCTGTATGAACCGGCGGTAGCTGTCGTACGCGAAACGCTCGTTTTGCGTCAGCTTGGCAAGGCCTTCCACGGCCACGTCGTTGAGTCCGAGGTTCAGGATCGTGTCCATCATGCCGGGCATCGACGCTCTTGCGCCCGAACGGACGGATACGAGAAGCGGGTTCTCGGGATCGCCGAATTTCTTTTGGTTGATCTGCTCCATCTTGACCATACCGTCGTTGATCTGCTCGACGATATCGTCGGCAATCACCTTGTTGTCCTCATAATAGCGCGTGCACGCTTCGGTGGTAACGGTCAACCCCTGGGGAACCGGCAGACCCAGCCCCGTCATCTCCGCCAGGTTGGCGCCTTTGCCGCCGAGGAGGTTTCTCATTGACGCATTGCCTTCGCTGAAAAGATACACATACTTTTTCGACATTGACATTTCTCCTTTAAAATTTAATAAGCTGTATTTTGCTTATAATAGGCCATTTTTTGCTTTTCCGATCCAGCCATAGAATTATACCGCATTTAAAAATGAAGCACAATAAAATTATGCATGAAGTTTGCCTTTTGTATTCTTTTTTGCAGGAAATCCTGCAATATTATGCACGGCTTTGATATTGACACTCCGGTTTGCATCAGGATAGAATCTTTTTGAAACCGCCAATCAATGAAGAAAGCGGGATAAAAACATGGCAAAAAAACGCTCTCCTCGAAAACAAAGCGCCAAACTGATCATCCTTTCTTTGTGCGCCGTCCTCATTCTCTGCGCCGCGGCGCATGCCGTATCCGCATATCCGGCGCCCGGCGTATCCGCACCGGCTGACGCAAACGCGCCTTCAGGCGCGGACGAGCTTTGCGTCATGGCGATTGACGTGGGCCAGGGCGACAGCATTCTCGTCACGTTCGGCGCCGACCAAACGATGCTCATTGACGCGGGCGATTCTTCAGCCGTACAGGCGGTCGAGGAGGAGCTGAACGAGCGCGGCATCACGCAAATCGACGTGCTCGTCGCGACGCATCCTCACGCCGACCATATCGGCGGCATGTCAAGAATCATCGGCGATTATGAAATCGGCTGCATATACATGCCCGATATGGGGAGCGATTCCAAGACTTATAAGAATCTGATGGCCGCGATCGAGCGTCGGAAAATACCGCTTGTCACCGCATATGCGGGAGAAACGTTCGAGCTGGGCGGCGCGAGCTGCACCATCGTCTCTCCCGGCAGGGAGGACGACAAGGACGCGAACAACGAAAGCGTGATGATGCTGGTTGACTATATCGACAGCGAGTTTCTGTTTGCGGGTGATGCCGAGGAATGGGCGGAAGAACGCGTACTGGAGCGCGGATATGGCATTGACGCGGACGTGCTTAAAGTGGCGCATCACGGCTCCCACACCGGCACGTCCGAGGCTTTTTTAAAAGCCGTCTCCCCCGATTATGCGGTGATCAGTTGCGGCAAAGGCAACGACTACGGGCATCCGCACGAGGAAACGCTGAAGCTGCTCGACGAATACGGCGTCGACACGCTGCGCACCGATATATCGGGCGACGTGCTTTTTCTTACCGACGGCCATACGCTCAAAACGGTGCTGGGCGACTGACCTTTGCCCGCGCGGCTTTTCTTATGATATTACCACCCGCCTCGGGGCAGACTACTTTTCGGAGGTGACGGTGATGAAAACAAAAAAAGCGCGAAAGAACCAGTCCATCGACCGCACGGGCCGCATGACCGATATGGAATCGGGATCGTCCAAGCGCAGCGAATGCGAAAGCTGCCCGTCAAAGGACAGCGAGCTTTAGCGCACAAGACTTACCGGTGCCCGCTGCGCTTTAAGCGTTCGGGCCTCACCAGCCAAAAAAGAAGCGGCCGGCGGAATCGCTCCAGCCGGCCTGCTTTTTTACGCTTATCCGAGTTTATTGAGATCTCCCACAATGACGATGGCCTTATATTCCTGTCCGTTGCGCCAGACGGTCAATTCCGTTTTGTCACCGATCTTATGGCTTTTCAGTATCGTGGTGAGCGCTTCGACCGAGTCCACGGCCGTGCCGTCAATCGCGGTGATGATATCGCCGGTCTGCAAACCGGCCTGAGCCGCGGGGCCGTTCTCCGTCACATTCGCAACCGTCACTCCTGCAGGAGCACCCGCCGGGTTGTACTGGTTGGTTTCGTCCACAAGGCATGAAATGCCGATGCCCGGGCGTTCAACGGTGCCCGTCGCAATAATCTGCTCGATAATGGGCTTCGCGGTATTGATCGGTATCGCAAAGCCGATGCCCTCTGTGCCGATCGGCACGCCGTAATCGTCATATCCGGCGAGATATGTTTTGAGCGTATTGATGCCGATGACCTGTCCTTTGATGTTGACGAGCGCGCCGCCGCTGTTGCCCGGGTTGATGGCCGCATCCGTCTGAATGTACTCCTGGCTGTAGCCGTTTGTCGAAATGTCACGGTTGAGCGCGCTTATGATGCCCGATGTCACGCTGCCCGCAAGCTTCTCGCCCAGAGGATTGCCGATGGCCACCACCGTTTCGCCCACCTGAAGCGCGTCCGAGTCTCCAAGCGCCGCAGGCGTCAGCGCCGTCGCGTCGATCTTGATGACCGCAAGGTCAGTCGTTTTGTCGATGCCGACGATTTTCGCCGGATATTCCGTGCCGTCGTAAAGCGTCACCTTAACGGAATCCGCCCCGTCCACCACATGATTGTTGGTGGCAATATAGCCGTCCTGCGTCACGATGATGCCTGTGCCGTAGCCGCTCTCCTGCTCCTGCAAGCCCTGCTGGCCCAGCATCGGCTGGTTCACGCTGACCGCTATGCCCACAATGGAAGGGCTGACCTGTTTGGCGATCTCCACGATCGGGCTTTCCGCCGTCGTGTCGATATCCGGGTTCGCGCCGCCGATTTGGGGGTTGCTTGTTGTAAGAGGGCTGCTGGCCTGCGCCTGCGGCGTGGCGCTGGCCTGCGGCAGCGTGGCTATGCCCTTTCCGTTTTCCAGGCTGCCGGCCCATGGCGCCACGACATATGTTCCAAGCGCCGCTCCTCCCAGCAAACACACCACCACGAGCACCGCGATAAGCGCTCCCTTCGATTTTTTGGTTTTCCGGGCATTGTACGGCTCCGGCCCGGCAGAATAAACGGGCTGCTGCCAAGCCTGTCCCCAGTTTTGGTAAGGCTGGCCGTAATAGCCGTATCCGCCCGCAGGCTGTTCGGTTTTCCGTTTTTCGTCATCCCGTCCTTCGGGGTTAACGCCGTCGCCGCCCTGCGGTTTGAATTCATCGTCCATAATGAAAACCTCCTTCTTAAGGATCATTATTGCTGTATGAGAGTGATTATAAACGCCACTTTTTAACAAAGTGCAAACAAGCGGTAAACAATGCGTTACTTTGTTTGGTGCCCCTCAAACGCACGCGTCAGTGAAAATGTAAAAGTCGTTCCTTTTCCCGGCACCGATTGCAGCGTGATCCTCTCGCCGTGCTGCGATATGATGCGCTTCACAATCGACAGGCCGATGCCCGTTCCCGGCTTGTTCTGGCTGTGCGATTTATCCACCTTGAAAAAGCGCTCAAAAACATACGGCTGGTCTTCCACCGGTATCCCCTCGCCCGTATCCGAAATGCTTACATAAACCTTGTTTTCGGCAGTCTGTGTCCACACCTTGAGTTCTCCGCCCGGCGGCGTGAATTTGACGGCATTGTCGATAAGGTTCGTGATCACCTGAGAGATGCGGTCCTCGTCCGCCCAGACAAGCATTTTGCCGTCCGGCAGATTGATGCCCACCTCAAGCTGTTTCTCATTGATGCGCTGTTCAAACGTCAGCAGACAGCGAAGCAGCAGCTCGTTCAAATCGAATTGGCTGTATTCCATCGGAAACTTTCCGGATTCGATTTTGGCGAGATTGAGCAGATCGGTGATGAGCGTGCTCATGCGCTTTGTTTCGCTGAGCACGATCTGAAGATACTTGTCGCGGTCTTCAGGCTCTATCGCGCCGTCAAGCATGCCTTGTATAAAGCCCTGTACCGACGTCAGGGGAGAACGCAGCTCGTGCGACACATTGGCGATGAACGTGTTGCGAAGGCCGTCCTGAATTTTGAGCTCCTCGGCCATTTTGTTGAACGATAAGGCAAGCTCGCCGATTTCGTCATTCGTCTTCGGCGTGACGCGCCAGTCGAGATTGCCGCGCGACAGCTCGCCGGCGGCATAAGAGATGTCTTTGATGGGGCGGACGATATAGCGCGACAGAATCAGAACAAGTATCGCGGCGAACGCGACGGAAATGAGCAGCGGAATGAACACCTGGCGGAATATCGCGTTAATGCCCACTTCCACGTCTTTCACCGCTTTATGGACAACGATCGCACCCTGTATCGTGTCGCCCAGCTTAAGCGGTATCGCCACCGTCATCACCGTATCTTTAAACGAACTGTTGACGTTGGATATCCGCTTGACGACGGTATTGTTCATCGCGTCGGAAATAAAATCGGCCGAATTGACGCTAGCTTTGTCGATATTGCTTTGCCCGAGCGGATCGTACAAAAAAGCGCGCCCAAACGCGTCGATCAGCCAGATCACCGTATGGTCGGCGGCGGCTTTTTTGAGCAGCAGCCCTTGAAAATCGTCGTCGGACAGCTTTCCGTCGTAATACTGTCCCCACCAATCGTTGATGATCTGCGAATTCTGCACCATTGTATTCATCTGCGTATCGAGAAACTGGTTTTTTAGCGTCTCGAAAAAGATACCGCCCAGCAGCGAAAACGCGAGCAGTATGATCAGCAGATAAACGACAAGCATGCGGGCAAAAAGCGATTTTGCCATTACCGGACCTCAAATTTATAGCCGACGCCCCAAACGGTTTTGATTTCCCAGTTGGGCCCCTGATCGTACAGCTTCTTGCGCAGACGCTTGATATGCACGTCTACCGTGCGCGAATCGCCGAAAAACTCAAAGTCCCACACCTGCTGCAAAAGCTGTTCGCGCGTATATACTTTGTTGGGATGGGACGTGAGAAAATAAAGCAGCTCGATCTCCTTCGGCGGCATCTCCACCTCTTCGCCCTTGTATGTGACGGTATAATTGGATATGTCGATTGTGAGATCGTCGTAATGGATCTGTTTATTTTCCTCTTCCTGCATGCCCGCCCGCCGCGTCACGGCCTTGACGCGCGCGATAAATTCTTTCGGATCGAACGGTTTTACGATATAATCGTCGGCGCCCAGCTCCAGCCCCAACACCTTATCAAAAGTCTCGCCCTTGGCGGTCAGCATAATGACCGGCACGGTGCTCGTTTTGCGTATCGCCTTGAGCACTTCCCAGCCGTCTTTGCGCGGCATCATGATATCGAGCACCACAAGCGCGGGCGCGCTGTGTTCAAACGCGTCGATGCCCGCCTGCCCGTCATGAGCCAGCGTGACCTTAAAGCCCTCCTTTTGCAGATAAAGCTTGATGACCTCGCAAATGTTTCTATCGTCGTCAACGACAAGAATCTCTTTCGGCATATGATTCACCTCAAACGTCATATCATTGCGGTCTGCATTATTACATGACTATTTTTGACTATTATAGCCCTTTAAGCGTGTCTTACCAATAAGCAATCGCCATTTTTCACCGAATATTCATAAAAGCTTCATATTTCGACCACTTCTATGCCATGCTTTTTGAGCAGCGCGGCGGCCACGCCGTCCCCATTGCGGAGCTTCCCCGAAAAAGTGCCGTCGTAAATGCGGCCGCAGCCGCACGACGGACTTTTCGATTTGAGATACGCGCGCCGCGCGCCGCACGCCAGCGCAATCTCCAGCGTTTTTTGCGCGCCCTCAATGAATTGGCGCGTCAGTTCGCCGCCGTCCCGCGCCGCCACCCTGGCGCGGCCCTCCAGCACGTCGTTGCCGTCGCCGCCCGCGATTTCGGACGGACAGCGCGGCGCCCTCAGTCCCGCGAGCTGTTCGGGGCATACGGCCCTCAGTTCTCCGCGTTCGTACATCTGTTTGACGCGCTTATCCTCCCGCGCTTCGCCGTCGTACCGGCATTTGCATCCCACAAGGCATGCGCTTGCAATATCCATTTCACTTGAGCGTCACCACGGTGACGCCGTCCTCCCCTTCGCCATACTGTCCGGCGCGAAAGCTTTTCACATGCGCGTGCGTTTTCAGATACTGCCGCAATCCGCTGCGCAGTACGCCGGTGCCCTTGCCGTGTATCAAAAGTACCTCCGTCTGTCCCGCGAGAAACGCCTCGTCGAGGTACATATCCGCCTGCATCACGGCTTCGTCCAGCGTCATGCCTCTAAGGTCCACCGACATGCCCGGCGTTTCACCGCTGCGCTTGAAGCCGCCGATCGATTTGGGCTTGTTTTCGGGCTGCGCCGGCATCACGTCGCTGAGCGGCACGGTAAGCTTGAGAGCGCCCGCCTGCACATATACGCCGCCGTCCCTCGGGGCTTTGAGCACCGTCGCATAGACGTTATGGCTGATAAGCCGCACCGTATCCCCCACGGTTATGTCTTCAGGGCGCGTTCCGCTGTTTGTTTGCGGCGCCGTTCTCAAATGTGCCGCCATTTCGCCGATTTTATCCGACAGCACCCTGCGGGCCGCGTTGATATCCTCCTGGCGCGCGGATTTTGCCTGTTTGAGCTCCGCTATCACGCGTTCCGCCTCCTCCCGCGCTTCCCTCAGTATCTCTATCGCCTGCTCATGCGCCTTATCCACAAGATTGCGCGCTTTTTCCTGCGCTTTTTTCAGCTCCGTATCGCTCTTGTCGCGTATCGACTGCGCCGTGCGGCGGTCGAGCTCGGCCTGCTGTTCCTTGCGCTCCGCGATCTCCTTCTGCCTCGCCGCTTCGCCGATAAGCTGCTCGAACTTGATCGTCTCCTCCGACATATGCTCTCTCGCCCGCGCAATCACCGCTTCGTTCAGCCCGAGTTTGGCGGCGATCTCAAACGCGTTGGATACGCCCGGCACGCCCATGATGAGCTGATACGTGGGGCTCAGCGTTTTAAGGCTGAACGCCATGCACGCGTTCTGGTAATAAGCGCTCGCCGTCGCAAACGCCTTGATCTCGCTGTAATGAGTCGTTGCGAGCACCGTGCAGCCCTTTTCCTCAAGCGCTTCGAGTATCGCCATCGCGAGCGCCGCCCCCTCGGCGGGGTCTGTGCCCGCGCCAAGCTCGTCGAGCAGAACCAGCGAACGGCGGCCCGCCTTGCTCACGATACGCGTGATATTCGCCATATGCGACGAAAACGTGCTGAGGCTTTGCTCGATGCTCTGCTCGTCGCCGATGTCCGCAAACACCGCATTGTATACGGGCAGCGCCGTACCCCCGTCCGCAGGCACAAACAGCCCGCATTGCGCCATCAGGCAAAGCAGCCCCGCCAGCTTGAGCGTCACCGTTTTTCCGCCCGTGTTTGGCCCCGTGATGATAAGACCCTTGTATCCGTTGTCTATCGTCAGCGACACGGGCACCACTTTTCCGGGGTCGATCAGCGGATGCCGTCCGTTTTTGATGACAAGCGCGCCGTCTTCGCTCACAGACGGCGGCGACGCTTTCATCGCAGAGGCCAGATGCGCCTTCGCAAATATCACGTCGAGCGCCGTCAGCACCTCAAAATCCAGTTTGAGCGTCTCCGCGTGCTCACGCAGCCGTTCGCTGAACACATGAAGCAGGCGCTCCGTCTCCGCCGCTTCGGCCAGCTCCAGCTCGCGCAGGCGGTTATTCGCCTCCACAACCTCCATCGGCTCAATGAAAAGCGTCTGCCCGCTTGCCGACTGGTCGTGCACGAGGCCGCTGATGTGCCGTTTGTGCTCCTGCTTGACAGGCACCACATAGCGCCCGCCGCGCGTGGTCACAATCGCGTCCTGCAGATATTCCTTGTATTTTGCCGAGCGCGTGATGGCCGTAAGCCTCTCGCGTATACCTTCGTTTTCGCGAATCATGCGCCGCCGGATCGACGCAAGCTCCGCCGACGCGCCGTCGGACAGCGCCGTTTCGTTCTCTATCGCGTCGTCGAGCGTCTTGATAAGCTTGTCGTCGTAATCAAGCTGCCGTGCCATTTCCCAGAGCTTTTCCGCGCCGCTCTCCTTCAATCCGTTTCGCGCGCGCCTCGCGGCCTTCAATACCCCAAGCACCTTGAGCAGTTCGCGGCAGCCGAGGTCGGCCCCGGCTTTGAGCCGTGCAAGCTCCGCCGATATATCCGAAAAGCCGCTCATCGGAGACGCGGCCGCGCGCATCAGCACGCTTTCCGCCTCCGACGTTTCATCGAGCAGACGCCTGACCGCCGCTGCGCCGGCCTGCGGGCTGACACGGAGCGCGGCTTGCCGGCCGCTTTCGGAGAGCGCCGCGTCCGCGAGCCTTTCGCGTATTTTATCGAATTCAAGTTTGCTTAAAACCTTTTGATCCATTCGTCTGTTCCTTTAGCGTTATCCTGCCCCATCATATCATGTTTCATCGGACAGGAAAAGAAGCCGCGTTTCGACGGCGCGTGCGGCAGCGGTGCCGGAAGATGTGATTTATCCCTGCTTGATGCCGAACGCGATGTGCCGTCCGTCGATATCCTCAATGATGAATTCATAATTGTTGTAATCGGTCAGCGTAAGCGGCCGCACGATCTGAACGCCCTTTCCGGCAAGCTCGTCATACATCTCTTGCGGATGCCGTGTAATGAAATACGCGTCTTCACCATAGCCGTAAAGCTCGCGGTTGGGATGCACCCTGTCCGTATTCGCCTGAAGCAGTATGATTTCGGTATCGTCACGGTAAAGGCAGATATGGGGCTCCTTCACGTCAAGGTATTCCACAGCCCGAAAGCCGAGCATATCCGAATAATACCGCGCCGTCTTTTTGATGTCCGGCACGGGAAAAACGCAGTGCGATTGAAGGAGCGTATTCGGCTCAGCAGCTTCCATTTGGCTGTTATCTTCGGTGATATAAACCATATCGCCGAAAAAGTATATCTCGATCCTGCATTCCTTTATACTGCCTTTTTCGTAGAAAAACCCGTCAAATTTTGATTAATTATATCCGTACGTCTCATCCACGATTTCAAAATCGATAAGCCGGAACTTGCCGATAAAACCGGCAAGGCTCATTTTCTCTCCCTTGAATCCGCCGTATTGTCCTTGAGACTCGATCAAATAGACCGAACAAAAATCCGGATCGATCCGCTTCATCTCCACATATCCGCGAACAGGCGAGCCGTCGCAGCCGGACGTTTGATAGAACCCTTTGTCAAAATACAGCCGCACATCTTCCAAAGACAGTTCGATCCGGGTGACCCGTGCGTCGTGCAGGCTGTATGGCAGACCGGACAGATTTTTGCGTATCGTTTTTGTCATGCGTAACCATCCTCTTTGATGCGGTTATCATACCATATTTTGAGCGCAAAAGACAATCGCCCGCGCTGACGGATCAAGCCGGCCGGGATAAGATGCGATCCGTACATTGGCTGCGGATGATGAACCCGGATATGTGTTGAGAAGCATACTGAAATCCCTTATAATCAAAGCGGCGGCTGAAATTTCCCGCCATGCCGGCGAAGGAGGAAAACGGCTATGAAAAAGAAAACGCTGAATATTGCCATGATCGGAGGCGGCTTTATGGGCAAAGCCCACAGCAATGCGTGGCTTCGCGTCGCGGAGTTTTTCGACGTGCCTTTCCGGCCTGTCCTCAAGGTCATCGCGGGAAACAAGACGCATCTGGAAGACTTCGCGGATACATGGGGATATGAAGAGGTCACATACGACTGGCGCACCGTATTAAGCCGCAAGGATATTGACGTGATCGATATCGGTACGCCGCCGTATCTGCATAAGGAGATGGTGATCGGCGCCGCGGAAGCAGGCAAGCACATCGTCTGCGAAAAGCCGTTTGCGCTCTCTCTTACGGACGCCAAAGAAATGCGCGAAGCGGTTGAAAAGGCCGGCGTTGTGCACTATCTCAACCACAACTACCGGCGCATACCGGCTGTGGCCTTTGCGAAAAAGCTGATCGACGACGGGCGTATCGGCCGCATATACCACTGGCGCGGCGCGTATCTGCAGGATTGGGTGACGGACCCGGACTTTCCTCTGACCTGGCATCTGCGCGCCGAAAAAGCGGGAGGAGGCCCGCTTTTTGATCTCTCGTCCCACGCGATGGATTTGGCGCGCTATCTGATCGGCGAACCCGCGGCTTTGAGCTGCGTGAACCGGACGTTTATCACCGAGAGGCCATTGCCCGGTGAAGGCGCGGCCACCTTTTCGGCGGGTACGGGCATCGACTTGAGCAAAAGAGCGCCCGTCACCGTAGACGACGCGTCCTTCGCCGTTGTGGAATTCGAATGCGGCGCGCTGGGCAGCGTGGAAACCACACGCCTCGCGACGGGCTGCAAGAACGTCCACACGTTTGAGCTTTACGGCAGCAAGGGGTCCCTCAAGTTCAACCTTGAAGACATGAACGAGCTTCTGTTTCTCGACGCTTCGCTGCCCGCCGGCGAGCAGGGCTTCCGCCGCATACTCGTTACTGAAAAAGAGCATCCGTATCTGAACGCGTGGTGGCCGACAGGCCATATCATCGGCTACGAGCATACGTTCGTCAATGCGTTCCGCGATTTTCTGATGGCGGTTGACGGCAAAGAGACGGTCAAGCCTGATTTTAATGACGGCGTTCAGATACTGCGCATCATTGAAGCCATGAAGAAGTCGGATGCCGAGCGGCGGCGCGTGAGCATATCGGAAATCGACTCATAGAGCGGAAAGCGGCTTTGATAACGGAAACGATAAGAGGCCCCGCCAGATCATCGTTTTTGAAACGAGCCGGCGCGGCGCGCTTCTCCATGCGACGCCCCGTTTCAATAAGTCTTCCCGTTTTGCCCATCGCACATGATCGAAAATACCGCTGTCTTATTGGCGCTGATTGATGTATCATTCAACTTGGCTCAAAAAACCTGCGAGGTGACGCAATGGCTACGGAATTCATCAACGAATACGAGATCACGTTTGATATCTATCGCAACTGGGTCAGGCATCCGGTCGGGCAAAAAGCGAAAAAGAACAGAACCAAACGCCTGCTCTGGAAGACGGCGGGGCTTTGCATAGCCGTTTTCCTGATACTTCTCGGCATTTTTCTTCCCGACAACGCGGCAATGTATATCGGCATCGCGTTTGCGGGCGCAATGGCCTATCTGCTGATTTTCTCGTCGTCCAACGCGACGAAAAAGCAATACAAGCTCGCGGTGGCGGCCAACGAAAACAAACCGTGGATCAGAACATACACCTTTTCCGACGTGATCAAGATGTCCGATTTCCGCGGCGACGCCGAATATCGGTATGCGCAGATATCCATGACCGCCGAAGACGGCGATTACTTTTATCTGTGGCTCGGCCGCGATTACGTTCTGAGGATTCTGAAAAGCGGCTTTATCAAAGGCAGTGAAGGCGCCTTCCGGAATTTCATCGAATCAAAGACAAAAAAGAAAAAGAAAGGCCGTTAATTTATCTGACAGACTCTGAGTGATTCATTCCCATTGCATAGCCTTTCTTTGTTTCGCCGGTCATTCGGCAGGGTCGTCTGTTTTGGTGATATAAACGCTTGTCGGTCCGTCCGCTCCGCCGATGATGCCGACTGATGAATGCTGCGAGATCTCCGTTCCCGTCATTTTGGCAAGCCGGTATATGCTCCACATGCGGGTTCTGATATTGGCGAGCCACACCTCGTCATCCATCAAATAGACGCGGTATTCGCTTTGGCCGGCTTCATCCTTATAGACCGCATATTGCATGCATTGCTGATACGGCGATATATCGGGAGCGCCCGACGGATCTTCCATGAAAAGAGCGTCAAATTCGCCCTTGCTCACTTCCATCGGATCGGCGGTTCCCTCAAAGCTTTCGGCCGAACCGTTTTCATCCCAGACGATCTCCAGCATTTTATCCGTTATGACGTAAAACGGCATGGAGTCCTTTACCGGCATAAACGAACTCAGCATGTTCGTGTAGACATTATCCTCAAACCGATAGATTCCTGTGACATCCGCCGTTTCGTCGGCGTCTGCCGCCGGAACGGCGGACGATTCCACGGCGGGCGGGGTACAATTCTCCGTTTGGACCGGCGTACCGTCCGAGGCAATACCGCTCGCACCGCAGGCCGAGGCCGCCGCGATGCAGAGCAGAATCACCGATATCAGCGCTGTTGTCTTCATACCCAAATTTTCGGACATCGGTTTCCTCATCCGAAGAAGCGTTTGATCTCGATCTCGGCGTTTTCAGCCGAATCGCTGCCGTGTATGATATTCTCGCTCGTGCTCGACGCAAAATCCCCGCGTATCGTACCGGCGGCCGCTTCCTCAAACTTCGTCGCGCCCATCAGTATGCGCATGCCGAGCACCGCGTTTTCGCCTTCGACAATCATGCCAAGCACAGGGCCGGACATCATATAAGACACAATATCCGGGAAAAAAGGCTTGTCCGCCAAATGCGCATAGTGTTCGCGCAGCACCGGCTCGTTCAGCCTCATCATTTTCGCGTCGATGATTCGATAGCCCTTTCTTTCGATACGGGCGATGACTTCGCCGATCAGCCCCCTTTTCACACAATCGGGCTTGAGCATGATATACGTTCTCTCCGTTGCCATAAAATACCTCCCTCAAAAATAATCAAAAAGCCATTCAAGCTTTTGTAACCGTATTGAACCCGCCGACGTATTCTTCAACGCACTGGCCGTTTTGCTTCATGGCGCGCTCCATCCGCCTGCGCGCCTTCAACGGCGCGGTGAATTCGCCTTGACAGCCGCACGATCCCGATGCAAATATAAGGGCGGCAACCGGCAAAGCCCTGACATATCTGAACAATTGGAATTTTCCGTTTATCCCCGATATGCGTTTTCCTTATGTTTTTGAGTATTATAACACAAGGCCGGCCGTTTTGCATCGGGTGATTCGGAGCAGAGCATGCCGTGTTGCATTTGCTTATTTGTTTGTGATAGAGCCTCTTCGAATGAGGTTGATGACGGCAAGTAAAATGACGGAGCCGAGCAGGGCGACAAGAAAGCTTTCAAGATTGAATCCCGTCACATCCGCTTGCGCTCCGAGCAGGTTCATCACAAAACCGCCGATAAACGCGCCGATGATGCCAACGGCAATATTTGCAAACGCGCCCATAGACGGGTTGTTTTTCATTATGATGCTGGCCACCCAGCCCGCCAGCGCACCCAGCACGATCCATGAAATGATTCCCATTTTTTGTTCCTCCTGTTTTTTTCTATCGTTTCCCGTTTGATGGCCATTATGCAAAGGGAATTTCCGGTATAATAAAAAACCCCTTTAGCCAACGCGGCTTTTAGGGGTTCATTTTATGCCGCCGCAACGTCTTGCAGCGATAAGGAGGTTGAAGCTCCGATGTCTTATGATGCGGGTTTACGCCTTGGCTCTGGACTTCGTCCACACGTCAAATCCGACGGCGGCGATCAAAACAAAGCCTTTTATCGCCTGCTGCCAGTCGATGCTGACGCCCATGATCGACATGCCGTTGTTCAAAACGCCCATCAGCAAGCCGCCGACGATGGCGCCGACCACGGTACCGATACCGCCTGTTGTGGACGCGCCGCCGATGAAGCACGAAGCGATGGCGTCAAGCTCAAAGCCGTTGCCGCCTTTGGGCGTCGCGGAATTCAACCGGCCGGTAAATATGATGCCTGCCAGCGCAGACAAAAAGCCCATGTTGACATACACCCAAAAGAGTATGCGCTTTGTCTTGATGCCGGAAAGCACAGCCGCCTTGGGATTTCCGCCGTATGCGTAAATATGGCGGCCCGGTATCGTTTTGTTCGTGATAAACGAATATATCAGCACAAGCACGACGACAACCACAAGCGACATCGGAAGGCCGCGATGGTTGGAAAGCTGTATGGTGAAGAAGTTTATCACCGCTATGATCACGATGATCCTTGCCCAGAACGACGTGAGCGACGGCACCGCGAAATTATACCGCCGTTTATTCCTGCGCTTGTTGAGCTCACTGAATATAAACAGTCCGGATGCGACGATACCCGCGATAATCGCCAAAAGATTCTGGCTGCCGACATTCGCGATGTCCGGAACAAACCCTGCCGCCATAAACGTGTATCCTTCGGGCAGCGGCGCCAAGCTTTGGCCGTTCAGAACGACCATCGTGAGTCCGCGAAATATCAGTTGACCGGCCAGTGTCGCGATAAATGCGGGAACGCCCACATATGCGATCCAGACCCCGTGCCATACGCCGATCGCAAAACCGACGGCCAGCGAAATGAGGATGGCGGGCAGAACAGGCATACCCATTTTGATAATAAGCATGGCCGAAATCGCGCCCACAAACCCCACAATAGAACCGACGGAAAGATCGATGTTGCCGCAGATCAATATGCACAGCAGCATACCGATCGCAAGAACCATCACGTATGCGTTTTGTTGAATGATATTGGATATGTTGAGAGGCTGCAGCAAAACGCCTTTCGTCAGTATCAAGAACAATAGTATGACGACGCCAAGCGCGATCACCATCGCATTCTGCTTCATCGAGCCCAAAATGGCGTTTGAGAAATTCTTCTTCATTTGGATACCTCCTTGTTGCTTTCCATAATGCAATGCATAATTTTTTCTTGGGAAGCTTCCTCGGCGCTCAGTTCTCCGACGATCGCGCCTCGGTTCATTACATATACTCTGTCGCACATGCCAAGGATTTCAGGCAGCTCCGATGATATCATTATAATGGACTTGCCCTTCTCCGCAAGCTCATTAATGATGCAGTATATTTCATACTTTGCGCCCACATCGATGCCTCTTGTGGGTTCGTCCAGCAAAAGCACATCAGGGTTTGCAAATATCCATTTGCTGAACACCACTTTTTGCTGATTGCCGCCCGAAAGGTTGCCCGTTTTCTGCAATATGCTGGAGGATTTGATATTCAGCTTATCCCTGTATTCTTCGCCGATTTTGATCTCAAGATTGTCGTCGATCACAACGCCTTTCTTCAGTGAGCTCAACGCCGCCAGCGAAATGTTTCGTTTTATGTCGTCGATCAATATGAGGCCCGCCGTTTTGCGGTCTTCCGTCGCATACGCAATCCCGTTTTTTATGGCGTCGCTGACATCGTTCAGGACAAGCTCTTTTCCGTCTTTGATGATTTGGCCGCTGATTTTCTTGCCGTAAGCCTTGCCGAAAACGCTCATCGCAAACTCGGTGCGCCCTGCGCCCATAAGCCCGGAAATACCCACGACTTCACCTCTCCGCACGTTCAAATTGACATTGCGGATGATCTGTTTTTCCTGATCCAGCGGATCGTAAACGTTCCAGTTTTTCACTTCGAAACGGACGTCGCCGATTTTATGCTTCCTCTTCGGAAAACGGTCGGTCAGTTCGCGTCCCACCATCGCTTTAATGATGCGCGCCTCGCTGATATCGTCCTGACCCTTGACCAGATTTTCGATCACAGCGCCGTCACGGATGATCGTAATCTCATCCGCGACCTTCGTGACCTCGTTGAGTTTATGTGAAATGATGATGCTTGTGATCCCATGCGCTTTCAAATCGATGAGAAGATCGAGCAGATGATTCGAATCTTCATCGTTCAGAGCCGCCGTCGGTTCGTCGAGTATCAGGATCTTGACGTCTTTGGCAAGCGCCTTGACGATTTCAACCAGCTGCTGCTTGCCGAGCCCGATGTCCTTCACTTTTGTCTCGATGTTTTCATCCAGCCCTACTTTTTTCAGCATCTCGATCGTTTTGCTGTGCGTCTTGTTCCAATTGATGATGAACCCTTTATCGGTCTGCTCATTTCCCAGAAAAACGTTTTCCGCAATCGAAAGGGTCGGTATCAAAGCCAGCTCTTGATGGATGATGGCAATGCCTTTTGCCTCGCTGTCGTTGATGAATCGAAAAGTGCACACTTCTCCCTCAACAATGATATCGCCTTCGTATGTGCCGTATGGATATACACCGCTTAGAATATTCATCAATGTTGATTTGCCTGCGCCGTTTTCCCCCACCAAAGCATGGATATGTTTCGGCTTCACCTTTAAATTCACATTATCAAGAGCTTTGACACCCGGAAATGTCTTGGTAATATTCCTCATCTCTAATATGTAGTTTTCCATCGTCTCACTCCTTTATATCTGCCTCGATTTTCGGTACCGCAGTTTTATGAACAGCTTGAATCGGCTGGCGCCGAGGCGCCAGCCGACCGAATTCGTATTAAATCCAGGCTGTGTTATTTGATGTCGTCTTCTGTCAGATAACCGCTGTCCATAACGAGTTCTTTGTAGTTATCGACCGTTACCGTGTAAGGCACAAGCAGATAGGACGGAACGATCTTCACATTGTTGTTGTACGTTGTGGTGTCGTTGATTTCCGGCTCGGTTCCGCTGAGCACCGCTTCAACCATGTTCGCCGCAACAGCCGCCAGTTCTCTTGTGTCTTTCAATATCGTGCTGTACTGTTCTCCCGTGATGATCATTTTGATGGAAGCCGCTTCAGCGTCCTGACCGGTCACGATCGGCCAGTTGTCTGTGCCGGGCTCAAATCCGAACCCAACCAGCGAGGAGATGATGCCTCTGGAAAGACCGTCGTACGGAGACAGAACACCATCGAGAGGCTTCTTGTCGGTATAGTTGGCAGCCAGTATCGCATCCATACGTGCCTGAGCGTTTTCGCCGAGCCAGCGGAGCGTTCCGATATCAGCCTGTTTGATCTGTCCGGACGGAATCTTGATGGTGCCGTCGTCGATCAGCGGCTGGAGAACGTCCATAGCGCCGGAGTAGAAGTAGAACGAGTTGGTATCGTCAGGAGAACCCGCAAACAGCTCGATATTGTAGGGGCCGTCGCCCTTCTTCGCTTTCAGACCGTCAAGCAGAGACTGCGCCTGAAGCTGTCCGACTTTCCTGTTGTCGAACGTCGCATAGTAAGAAACGGCGTCCGTATCCACCAGCAGGCGGTCGTAAGAGATGATCTTTACGCCGTCTTTGGCAGCCTGGTCAAGCGTTGCCGACAGCGTGGAGCCGTCGATAGCCGCAATGACAAGCACATCGGCGCCCTTCGCCAGCATGTTTTCGATCTGAGACTTCTGTGTCGGAATATCGTCTTCCGCGTACTGCAGGTCAACCTGGTATCCCTTCGCTTCAAGGATCTCTTTCATCTTGTTGCCGTCTTTAATCCAGCGTTCGCTCGATTGCGTCGGCATTGCGATACCCACATAGTAATCGCCGGCATTCGATACCGCAGCCGATGCGGATTCGGACGGAGCGGCGGATTCAGAAGGAGCAGCCGATGCGCTCTCGCTCGTCGACGGGGTCGTCGTTCCGCCGCAAGCCACAAGCGCGAAAACCATCGCAAAAACCAAGAGACTCAGTATTACCTTTTTCATTTCTCTCTCCTTGTGTATATATTTTTACTCCGGTATATGGCCCGGGTAAACCGGTTAAATATTCGTTAATAAGAGTGTTCGTATCGGTTCGTTTGTTTATGTTTATCTTTCATTTACGGATTGTATCACTTGACAGCCATTATGTCAATGAAAAATGTTCGTTTTCTTTTTATTTTTTACGTATCGCTTTCATTGTCTTTTCTTTTGTTTTTGTGTTGAAATAAAGCGCTATTTCATGTATGATTATGTTCGTATATTGATATTAATTTTATGGTGAAAAAATGTTTGCTATCGAGCGCATCAACATCATCAAGAACTATCTTCAAAGAGACAGGCATGTATCTGTTGCGATGCTCTCAAACCTGCTCAACGTCACCGAAGTCACCATACGCAGAGACCTTGAAAAGCTTGAGCGCGAAGGCTTTCTGACGAGAACTCACGGCGGCGCCGTAATCAAAGACGATGCCGACTCGGACATCGGATATCCGGCGGAAACGCCGTTGAATCTGACCGAGCTTTCGCTGCTGCAGGAAATCGCCGATACGGTTTTTCACCTTGTTGCCGACAACGACATCATCATGCTGACCGACGGCCGGACCAACAGGTATATCGCAAAAAAGCTGACACAAAAAAACAATCTGACCGTCTTAACGAACGACCTTTTGATTGCGCTTGAATTTTCATCGTCACCCGGCAACCATCTGATACTTCTCGGCGGAGACCTTGAGGAATTTGCGATTTACGGGCAGCTCGCCATCAATAATATGCAGAATTTCTCGCTGAATCATCTGATTGTTGAGGTGGACGGCATCAGCAAAAATTTCGGCGTGACCGTGTCCAGCATCAACAAGGCGTCGCTGATCCAGCAGGCGTGCAAAACCGCAAAAACCGTATCCATCATTTGCCCGGCGTCGCAATTCGGTGAAAAATCCTTCTATCGCGTCGGAGACATCAGCATTGCCAATAAAGTGATTACGGATTCGACGCTTGATGACACTTACAAAGACTACCTGTTCGATTTGAATATTCCATTATATACTTCTGTCGATATATATGAGGCGGAATAAGCTGATATGTAACGGAGGCGTGTGGATTTGAAGGATCCGATACTTAAGGTTGAAGATGTGAATCTGTCCTTGGAAAATTTTGCTTTGTCACATATCAATCTCGATCTCTACGAAAACGAAATCCATGTAATCATGGGCGAAAACGGCGCCGGCAAAAGTCTGCTCATGCAGGTGATCAGCGGCGTGATCGCGCCGGATTCCGGCAAAATATATATCAACAATACCCCGATGAAAAGCAAGGCGTTTTCGGGGCTCTTCAAGGATGTGATATTCATTCGGCAGGACGCGACGATGATATCGCAGCTTTCCGTCGCCGAAAACCTGTTTTTCAACAACCTGCCCAGAAAGCATAAGCTGCTGCCGATGATCGATTACGATAAGCTCAATTATCTTTGCCAATGCTTCATTGACGAGCTCGGCTTGCCGGTCAGCACGTTCGACAAGGTTTCCACGCTCGGTTTCGCCCAAAGGCAGATCATCGAATTCTGCCGCGCTTACATTTCCGACGCCAAAATCGTCATACTCGACGAACCGTCGTCGGCGCTCACACAAAGCGAGCGCGACCTCTTATACCGTATCGTCCGCAAAATCAAGGAACGCGGCGCAGGCATTTTTTATATCACACACAGCATCGAAGATGTGACGGAATTGGGAGACAGGATCACCGTCATCAAAAAAGGGCAGCTCATCGGAACGCGAAACGTGTCCGAATGCACGCAGGAAGATATCATTCGCATGCTGAGCGCCCAGAATCTCAACCAAAGATATCCGCGAATTCCTGTTAAAAAAGGCAGGGAAACGCTTGCCGTCAAGAATCTCGGTTTCGAGGACAAGCTGTCCAACATCAATTTTGAGCTGCATCAGGGTGAAATTCTCGGCATTACCGGCCTTGCCGGCTCCGGACGCACACTGCTTGCCAACTGTTTGTTCGGCGCGGTCCCCAATGTCAAGGGGCAGATGTTTTTAAACGGCGTTCCTGTGAAAATCGACAACCCGTACAAGGCCATCAGCAACGGCATCGCGCTGATTCCGGAAAACAGGCTGACGGATTCGATCTTCGGCTACCTTGATGTGAACAACAACGTGGCCGTATCGTCGCTCAAGCGCTTCGCCAACTATTTTTTAATCAACAATTCGGTGATGGAACAGGTGGTTTCGGACTACGTGCACAAGCTCAATATCCCCCAGCAGAACCTGCACAGCAACATACTCGAATACAGCGGCGGCAACCAGCAAAAAGTGGTGTTTGCCAAGTGGATCATGAGCCGCGCCAAAATATTTATCTTGGATGAACCGACGCGCGGCCTTGATATCGCAAGCAAAGTGGATATTTACAATTCGATCAACGATCTCATCAAAAAGAAAGCCAGCATCATTTTTATATCGTCGGATATTGAAGAAATTCTCGGCATATGCGACCGTGTCGCGGTGCTTGCGGATCATACGATCGTCTGCGATTTGCCGACATCGGACATTACCGTCGAAAAAGTGCTCGCTCTCTCTATCGGCAAGGATTGACCGCTCGTTGCAAGCCCTCGTTTAACGGTGTTCTTATTGTCCGGGATAAAACACGGTGCAGTATTTATCGAATCCAAACGCATTAATCAACGCCTTCACCGTATCCTTTCCGGCTATGCCGTCTGCCGAAAGCCCCTGCGACGATTGAAACTGTTTAAGCGCCTCGGCCGAACCCTTTCCGAAAAAGCCGTCGTTCGATACGTTGTATCCAAGCGCATTCAGCATATACTGGATGCGCTTCACACGCTCCTCGTTCTTGCATCCGTACTGCACATACTTGAATGTCCGGTCAAACAGCTTTGGCGGTATCAAACCGTTGTTGCTGCGTCCGCTCACACTGCTCGTATAAAAGCAATTGCCGCC
>JAJUJH010000170.1 GCA_029265435.1 Clostridiales bacterium | reverse complement strand
TTGAAATAATCGATATCCAGCATGATCAGGCAGGATTCGTGATTCTTGCGCACCATCAAAGCGGTTTCTTTTTGTATGATATCGCTTAGATAGCGGCGGTTCGGAAGGTCGGTCAGAGCGTCATAATAAGCCATTTTATGCAGCTCTTCGTTGGTCTTTTCAAGCAGCTTCTGCTGTGTTCTGATCTGGTACTCCTGAAGGACGTTTGTTCGGGCGGTACGCCAGAGTATGACGGAGAGCAGTGCGCTGAGTATGGTGATGGACAAGCCGTTGATCAAATTGGCCACACGAAGCGCATCGCTTGCGGTTGAAAATGAATTGATGAACAGCAGCAGCAAAAAAGACGCCGCATAGAGCGCGGCGGAGTGGAACGGACGGATAAGAAAAAGCACCGCTGAAACCAGACATGAAATGATATAGGCGATCACGCCGCCGGATACCAAAAGGTCGTTTGTGACGGAGCATAAGCCGAACACCATGAGAGCGATAAAACCGATGTAAGGAACTGCAGCAGAAAAACGACTCTGTTTTTCAGCACGAACCGCCGCTCTCAATGGAATCAGAAAAAACAGTATGAAAAGCATTGTCGACGCGTTGATCCAGATTTGCGCGGTTTTCCATGCCGGGCTTTTCACAGGGGTCAATACAAAAATGGCGATGGCGGCCGCCGCCAGAACAAAACCGCAGAGGCATGCCTGATATGCTCTTTTGACATTGATACGCGTAAACTCGGCCTTCAATCCGGCAGTTGTTTCGCGGGAGCTGCGGACGGCGGATTTGATCTTTTGCAGCATACGCCTTTCCTTTTGTATGATTGGAATATAATCGAATTATATCAGCAATCGGGTAAAAAACAAATACATTCGTTCAGAATCATTGATAACGGACAACGGATTGATTTCGCGTCATAAAAAGCATGATGCCGGCGCTTGCCATTTCGACTTAAACAGAAAATGAACGCAAAATAACCGGCAAAATAGACTTGACTTTGACGCGGCGTCAACATTTACGATGGGAAACGAGGAGGATAAGCGCATGGAATATTCAATCGGCGGCCTCGCCAAACTGGCGGGTATCAGTACGCGAACGCTCCGGTATTATGATAAAATCGGCCTGCTGCAACCGAAAGACGTTTCGGAATCGGGCTATAGAAAATACGGCCCGAATGAAGTCAATATTCTGCAGCAGATTCTGTTATACCGGGATATGGGCGTGAAGCTTGAGGATATCAAACGGATTTTGACGGCTCCCGCGTTCCGGCGGCTAGAGGCGCTTGAAACGCAGCTTGACGTATTGCAAGAGAAACGCCGCCAAGTCGATTTGATGATTGCCAATGTGCAAAAATCGATTGCCTCCGAGAAAGGAGAAACAGTCATGACGGATGAAGAAAAATTCGAAGGACTGAAGGACAGGCTCATACGGGAAAACGAATCCCGCTATGGTGCGGAAGCACGCTCGCTTTACGGAAATGAAACGGTAGACTCGTCCAACGCGAAGCTCAAGAGCATGACGCCGCAGCAATATGAGCGTATGCAAACGCTGTCCGGCGATATTGCGGCGCTGCTCAAAAAGGCGGCGGAAACGAAAGACCCGGACGGAACGCTTGCTTTCAAGTTGTATGAGCTTCATAAGGAGTGGCTGATGTTCACTTGGCACAGCTACTCACCCGAAGCGCATAAGGGGTTGGCGCAAATGTACGTGGAGGATCCGCGTTTTTCGGCCTATTACGACCAAATAGCGCCCGGAAGCGCGGCGTATCTGCGGGACGCCATAGTGCGTTACTGCCGGTAACGGGAGAAAACGGCCGCTTCGGGCGGCTGTTCAGCTTGTCGAAAAACCTTCGGTTTTCCGACAGTTTTCCGGTTTTGCTTGTTCCTCGCAAGCTCGAAACGGCGCAAAACCGGAAGGCGCGGGACGGCGCGGGTAAGCCCCGTTTTGCCAGCAAATGGTATTTTTTGTTTTAAGACTGTCTGACGGCCGCTTTCGTGCGGCTGTTTTCTTTATTTTTCTTAACATAATTTTCACATCGTTTTGACTGTCAGGCCGTTCAAAAAAAGGGAATCATACTCCCGAAGTCGAATTGATAATCATTTAGCACGAAATGAAACGGAAGTTCATGTGATATTGGGGCTGTATATGGATTATCGGCAGTATATCGATACAAAGGAGCTGTACCTTTTCAATACCGGCGAAGCCCAGCAGGCCTACGCCGTATTTGGGTGCCATTTTATACCCGAATTAAACCTTCATCGCTTCCTTGTGTATGCGCCCAACGCAAAAGCGGTCAGCGTGGTGGGTGATTTCAACGGCTGGGATCCGCTGAGTCATCCGATGGAAAGGCTGGAGCAGGGCGTTTTTGCAGCGTTTATACCGGGGCTTAAAGACGGCGATTTATATAAATACAGCGTCGCCGGATATGACGGCGGAATCGTCTGCAAGGCCGACCCGTTTGCGTTTCATGCGGAGGTGAGGCCCGGGACCGCGTCAAAGGTCTGGTCTTTGGACGGTTATGCGTGGCGGGACATTCCGTATCTTGAGCGGAGGAAAAGCCTCGATCCGCTGCGGCGGCCGATGAGCATATACGAAATGCATCTTGGGTCCTGGCGCACAAAGGAGGGATATCGGTTCCCGAATCTGCGCGAGCTTGCCGATGAGCTCGGCGATTATCTGGCGGAGATGGGATATACGCACGTGGAGCTGCTGCCCGTCACCGAATATCCGTACGACGGCTCATGGGGATATCAGGTGACCGGTTTTTATGCGGTGACAAGCCGCTACGGAACGCCGCAGGATTACATGTATTTTGTCGATGTCATGCACGAAAAAGGCATCGGCGTCATCATCGACTGGGTTCCGGCGCATTTTCCGAAAGACGAGCACGGGCTTGCGCGCTTTGACGGCACCTGCCTGTATGAGCATCAGAATCCGCTGCAGGCCAACCATCCGCAGTGGGGCACGCTGATTTTCAATTATGGCCGGCCCGAAGTGGTCAGCTTTTTGATATCCAGCGCGATGATGCTGTTTGATGTATATCATGCCGACGGTATACGGGTGGACGCAGTCACGTCGATGATTTATTTGGATTACGCGAGAAACGAGGGCGAATACGTGCCCAACGAATACGGCGGCAATATCGACCTTAACGCGGTGGCGTTTTTGAAAAAGCTCAACGCCGTGATATTGACGAGGTATCCGGGCGCCGTCACGATCGCGGAAGAATCCACGTCATATCCGAAGGTCACAAAGCCGCCGTATGACGGCGGGCTCGGTTTTGTGTTCAAATGGAATATGGGCTATATGCACGATACGCTCGAATATATGTCGATGGACCCTTTGTTCCGCCGGTACCACCATAATAAAATGACGTTTTCCATGCATTACGCGTTTTCGGAAAATTATATACTGCCGTATTCTCACGATGAAGTGGTTCACGGCAAAAAATCGCTGCTCAACAAAATGTTCGGCGGGTACGACGAAAAGTTTGCATCATTAAGGACGCTTCTCGCATATACTTTTGCGCATCCCGGCAAAAAACTCATGTTTATGGGAAGCGAATTTGGTCAATTTATAGAATGGGATTATAAAAAGCAACTGGATTGGTTTCTGCTGGATTACGAAAGGCATTCGCAGATGCAGACATTTGTCAAAGAGCTGAACGCTTTTTATCAAAGCAGTCCGGCGCTTTATGAGGTTGACGACAGCTGGTGCGGTTTTGCGTGGCTCAATGCGAACGAAGCGCAAAAAAGCGCTTTCGGTTTCATCCGATACGCGGCGGACGGAAAACAAAGCTGCGTCTGCGTGTTCAACTTCACACCCGTGGCCGCGGAGGGCTTTGTGATCGGCCTGCCAAAGCCCGACGGGCTGAGGCTCGTGTTTGCGAGCGACGAAAAAAGATTCGGCGGAGAGCAAAGGGCGATGCCGTTCGTCAAAGCCGCAGATCGGGAATTTGCGGGCCATCCGTACAGCGCGGTGCTTGCGCTTCCGCCGCTGTCCGCCGTGTTCTACGAATTGATGGATACTGCCAAAGAATCGAGGAAGGGAATATGACAAGCAAGAAGAAATGCATTGCGATGCTGCTGGCGGGAGGGGAAGGAGCGCGCCTCGGCGTACTGACCAAAACGCGCGCCAAGCCGGCCGTTCCATACGGCGGCAAATACAAAATCATCGACTTCCCTTTATCCAACTGCACAAACTCAGGTATCGACACGGTGGGCGTGCTGACGCAGTATCAGCCGCTTGAGCTGAACGCTTATATCGGTACCGGAGCGCCGTGGGATTTAGACAGCAATTCCGGCGGCGT
>JAJUJH010000055.1 GCA_029265435.1 Clostridiales bacterium | reverse complement strand
TTGGCGGCCATCACGCTCAGCAGATCCGAGCCCTTGGGCGCGGTATACGAGCAGCTCATGCCCGGCATCGTTCCTTCCGGCTGGTCGATCCACGCCTTGTCGGCCTTGGAATCGGTCGTGCTGTTCAGGCTGACCAGCTTGGAAAGCAGCGAGTCGTCCAGCAGCTTCTTCTTGATGTCGGTTGCGGAGGCGGAAGCGTTTAGGCCAAGGCCGAGCATCAAGCCCTTGCCGCGCACCTCCTTGACGGCGGGGCATTGCGCCTTAAGCGCCTCCAGCCGCGCTTTAAAGTAAGCGCCGGTTTTTCTGACATGCGCCAGTATATCCGTATCGAGCAGCTTGTTCGTCACATAATAGGCCGCCGCGCACGCAAGATAGTTGCCGCCGAATGTGGAGCCGTGATCTCCCGCCGCAAAAGCTTGCGCCGCTTTGCCGCGTGCGAGAAACGCGCCGATCGGCACGCCCGCGCCGAGCGCCTTGGCCAGCACAAGGATATCGGGGACCGCTCCGAGCGACGGCGACGCGAGAAGTTCGCCGGTATGCCCCATGCCCGTCTGTATCTCGTCGGCGATCATCAGCGCGCCGCGCTCATCGCATACGCGCCTCACCGCCCGATAGTATTCCGGGGTTATTTCAATGATTCCGCCCTCGCCCAGTATCGGCTCAATCACCACGGCGGCGGTATTTTCGTTCACGGCCGCTTCCAGCGCCGCGATGTCGTTCGGCGGCACGTGCGCAAAAGCGTCCATCAGCGGCTCAAACGGCGTATGGAACCTTTCCTGCCCCGTCGCGGCGAGCGTGGCAAACGTGCGCCCGTGAAAGCTGCCCCGCATCGTGACGAATCCCGCGCGCGGTTTTCCCTGCGCATAATGATGCTTGCGCGCGAGCTTGAGCGCGCCCTCCATCGCTTCCGCGCCGCTGTTGCCGAAAAACACGTTGTCGAATCCCGTGGCTTCGCAGAGCCTTTGGGCCAGCTTCGCCTGTGTTTCGATATAAAAATAGTTGCCGGTATGCATGAGGCTGTTGACGGTATCGCAAAGCGTTTTTTTGAGCCCCTCGTCCGAATATCCGAGGCAGTTGACCGCAATGCCCGACAGGAAATCGGTATAGCGTCTGCCTTCGTTGTCGAAAAGATAAACGTCCTCCCCCCTCACGAAAGAAACGGGCAGGCGTTTGCCGAATACCGGGCAGTAATACTTTTCATCCAGCTTCGCAATATCTTCGGTCTTCATTTCATTCCCTCACCATCGTGCCGATGCCCGTATCCGTGAATATCTCAAGCAGTATCGGATGCGGAATCGTGCCGTTCAGAATATGCGTGCGCTTCACGCCGCTTCTTATCGCGTTGATGCAGCTTTCCACCTTGGGGAGCATGCCCCCCGATATCACGCCCTTGTTGATATATCCGTATATCTCATCAATGGATATTTCGTATATCAGCGTTGACGGATCGTCCGGATTGCTGCGTATGCCGTCGATGTCGGTCAGGAACATCAGCTTCTCGGCTTTTAGCGCGGCGGCGATTTCGCCGGCCACCGTATCCGCGTTGATGTTGTAGCTTTCGCCGTTTTCGCCCACGCCGATCGGCGCGATGACGGGGATGTATTCGTCCATCGCGAGCGTGTTCAAAAGCTTCGTGTTGATCTCCGTGATTCTGCCGACCAGTCCCAAATCGTACCCGTCGTCCGCAAGCATCTTCTCCGCCTTGATGAGTCCCGCATCCTTGCCGCAAAGGCCGATGGCTTTTGCGCCCGCGATGCCGAGATGCGACACGATGTCTTTGTTGATCTTGCCCATCAGCACCATCTGCACCACATCCATCGTCTGCTTATCCGTCACGCGCAGGCCGTTGTGAAATTCGGGCTGCACGTCGTACAGCTTCAGCATTTTATTGATGTCGCCGCCGCCGCCGTGGACAACGATGGGGTTCATGCCCACGTATTTTAAAAGCGTGATGTCCTGCATGATCTTTTCGGACAGGTCCGGCGAGAGCATCGCCGCACCGCCGTATTTGATGACCACCGTTTTTCCGGAGAGCCGCCGGATATACGGCAGCGCCTCGATAAGAATATTCGCTTTTTCAAAAAACCGATCCATATTATAAATACCATCCTGTATTGCTTAATCCCTCACGCTCGTCAAACCCGCACATGATGTTCATGTTCTGCACGGCCTGCCCCGCCGCACCCTTGATGAGGTTGTCAAGGCACGATACGACCACAAGGCGGCCGGCCCTTTTGTCTAGCACAAAGCCCACGCCAAGGTTGTTGCTGCCGTTCACATGCTTGATCTCGGGAAGCGCGCCGTCGTCATAAACCTTCACAAACGGCTCATCCTCATACATCGCGTAGGCGTCTCTGATGTCCGACTCCGTCACACCCGTTTTGGGCGATGCGTATATGGTGGATATGATGCCGCGTTTTATCGGCACCAGATGCGGCGTGAACGAGAGCACCACCGTTTCGCCCGCGGCGTATGAGAGCTCCTGCTCGATCTCCGACGTATGGCGGTGGGTCCCCACGCCGTATGCCTTGACGCTTTCATCCACTTCGCAAAATGCGTTGGCCAGCTTTTCACTGCGTCCCGCGCCGCTCACGCCCGATTTCGCGTCGATGACAATGCCCTTCGCGTCGATCACGCCTTCTTTAAGCAGCGGGTACAGTGCAAGTATGGCGCAGGTGGTGTAACAGCCCGGATTGCCGATAAGCCCGGCCTGCGCGATCCGTTTCCGGTATATCTCCGGCATGCCGTATACGCTTTGGGAAAGCAGTTCCCTTGCGCCGTGCGGCATATGATACCACGCCTCGTATACGTCCGCGTCCCTGTAACGGAAATCTCCCGACAGGTCGATCACGCGCGCGCCGCACCTTATCAGTTCGGGCGCCGCCGCAGATGAAGCGCCATGCGGCAGACATGTGAACACAATATCGCTGTCCGCAGAAATTTTCTTAAAATCCATATCGTCAAGGATTATATCGCCGCCCGAAAAGCTCGGATAAACATCGCTGAGCTTACGCCCCGCGTAGCTTTTCGATGCGGCATGCACGATGGAAACCTGCTTATGGGCTGCGAGCAGACGCATGAGCTCCGCGCCCGCGTATCCCGTCGCGCCGACAACGCTGACTTTGACCACTTTTTAATGCCTCCTCATTCAACTATTTATAAATATACATTCTTGTGCATAAAAATGCAACACTTTTTTTGAGAATAACGCGGCGTCAAAACTGCCAAACTACAATCGACATCACACGCATTATAAAGGGGGGCGTCCGAATGAGAAAAGTGATTCTTTTATTCAGCGTACTGGCCGTGATTGCGCTCGGCTGGTTTTTATACTTTAACGAAGGCGATCCTGTCGCCTTTGTCAGTCTATACGAGGTAAAAGCGGCCGATCTGACAAACGAGCTTGAATTTACGGGCAAGGTGGAACCTGCCAGCATGTACAGCGTCATGAGCGAAACGGGCGGCACCATCGCGTCAATCAGCGTATCCGAAGGCAGCCGCGTTTCCAAAGGCGATATTTTATTCAAGCTCGACGACACGCAGGCGCAGGCGCAGCTGGCGGAAGCGCAGCTTCAGTACGACGCGCTCAGCGAATCCGCCGCACAAACGGCAATGGCGGGGGGCGGCCTGAGCGGCATGGCCAGAGAAAAGGCAAAGATTGCGCTCGCGCTGTCCCAAACGACGGGATATGATTATGAATCTCTGAACAATGTATTCGGCGGAGAGGCGGCCGACAAGATCACGCAGGCCTCCTCATCCCTTTCCGAAAGCCTCGGAGACATCTCCTCTTTGGATTCCCTCGATACGCAGGCGCTTGACGCCGACAGCCGGCTTGAGCTTGCCAGGCTGTCGGTAGACCGGCTGAAAAAGCTTGTCGGCAATATGACATATACAAGCCGCATATCCGGCACCGTGATCGCCGTCAACGTCAACGCGGGCGAAGTGCTGTCTCCCGGCATTCCGGCCATGGTGATTGCGGATACGGATAACCCCGTCATCACGGGATATGTCTACGAAAAAGACGTCAAGGGCCTTTCGGAAGGCATGCCCGTAACAATCAGCAGCGACGGCAGCCGTTATACGGGCACGCTGACGCATATCGGCGCCGCGGCGGCGGATGTAGGCAGCGCAACGACGTTTGACACGATGACCGAAATCAAAATCGAGCCGAACAAACCTTTCGATAAAATGATAGGCGCTGTCGTCGATTTGAATATCGTTTTAAGTCAAAAGAAGAATGTCCTCAGCATTCCTCTCGACTGTCTGACCGACGACGGCTGCGTTTATGTGATCGGCAAGGATGACAAGGCGGAGAAACGCGCCGTCGTGCTTGGCTTCGAAAACGAATCGGACGCCGAGGTTCTCAAAGGCCTGAGCGCCGGAGACCGCGTCATCACATCTCCGCAAAAAATCAAGGAGGGTCAGCATGTCAGCTATGATAGAGGTCAATAACCTTTTCAAAACATACGGACGGGGCGAAACGCGCGTTCATGCGCTTCAGGGAGTATCGCTGAAGCTGCCGGCGGGCGGTTTCCTTGCCGTCATGGGGCCTTCCGGCTCCGGAAAGACGACGCTGATGAACATACTCGGATGCATCGACAGCCAAACGGCGGGAGACTATCTGTTTGCCGGCACAAACGTCAAGCGTCTCAGCACGCAGAGCAAGGTCTACCTGCGCAACCGCCGCATCGGTTTTGTGTTCCAGTCGTTTTACCTGCTGCCCACGCTGACCGCCAGGCAGAATATCGAGCTGCCCATGGTCTATTCGGGCACACCGCCAAAGGAGCGCCGTAGAAAATCCTCCGAGCTTTTGGAGCTGACCGGGCTTTCAAGCCGTGCCAACCATCTGCCGAGCCAGCTTTCGGGCGGCCAGCGCCAGCGCGTTGCGATCGCGCGCGCGCTCGTCAACTCGCCGAGCCTCATTCTAGCCGACGAACCGACGGGCAACCTTGACAGCCGCACCGGCGACGACATCATGCGCATGCTCTGCGAGCTCAACCGTCAGGGCGCGACCATCGTACTGATCACGCACGAACGTGAGATCGCCGCATATGCAAACGAGCTGATCGTGCTTAAAGACGGACAAATCGTCAGCGAGGCGGAATGCTCATGAAAATCACAGATTATGTGGGCATCGCGGCCCACCAGATCAAAAAAAACAAGCTGAGAACGGCACTGACGGTGCTCGGCATTATGATCGGCATCGCGTCGATGATCACCGTGATATCCGTCGGCAACGGCGGGCAGGCGATGATCAACGCGGAGCTTCAGAAATTCGGCATCAACAGGGTTTGGTTTTTCCCCAACGATCTGCGCGGCGCGGAAGACCTGCTGACGATGGCCGACGTCACGATGCTCGAAAACGTGATCGGCGTCAGCGAGGTAGCGCCCAGCGCGTATGAAAAAAGCTATATGTCGGCGGACGGCAGGAACATCGCTTCGGACGTGGTGGGAACCACCGCTTCCCTTTTTACCATGGAACAGATGTCGTTTTTGGAGGGGCGCGGGCTGACCCAGAAAGATATCGACTACGCGCGCCGCGTGGTGGTTTTGAGCCAGGAGGCCAAGGAAAAGCTTTTCGGCGACAAGACGGCCGAAAATAAGAAAGTCAGCATCAACGGCCAGAAATTCACCGTTGTCGGCGTGGAGCGCGAGGACCAGTCCATCTATTCCTCGTTTTTTTCCGGCAAATGCTATATGCCCGTCACCACCTTCAATACGATGTTTTCTAACAGCTATCTCGACGAAATATCGATCTCCGTGCAGAATACCGATATACTCGACAGCGTGATCGACAACTGCACGTCGCGTCTGCTTAACAAATACGGCGACGCCTCCGTCAAGATCATCAATCTCACTCAGGAGCTTCAAAACGCGCAGAACATACTCGATATATTCAAGACGGTGGTCGGCGCGGTGGCCGCCATCGCGCTGGTCGTGGGCGGCATCGGCATTATGAATATCATGCTCGTCACCATCAAGGAACGCACGCGCGAGATCGGCATACGCAAGGCGCTGGGCGCGGGAGAGCATCATATACTCGGGCAGTTTCTGGCGGAAGCGCTTTTTTACGCGCTGCTCGGCGGGCTGCTCGGCCTCGCGGCGGGCATTGGTCTCACGCTGGCGGCAGGCGGCATACTCGGCATCCGCGCTTCCGTTTCCGCATCGGCGGCGACGCTGAGCATACTGTTTTCGGCCACAGTGGGCATCGTATTCGGGCTGATGCCCGCTTACAAGGCGTCAAAGCTCGATCCTGTCGAGGCGCTGCGGCACGAATAACGTTTCTCATCGGATAAGCCGCGCATGCACCACAAAGCGCGCGTCGTCAAATTCGTAGCTGCATGTGCTGAGCGTCAGTATCACGTCGCTCGCGCTGAGCTTCGTATCCGTCTGAAACATGCTTTTGCCCTGTATATCGTTTAAGAATTTCAGCCATTCGGCGTCGTCCGCGAACGACGTTTGGATGTAGTTGAAGTCGGTTGACGTCACATAAGCGGAAAAGACCTCCCACTCGTGGTCCGCATAAAGCGTGTCGAAGCGGATGATGCGGTTGTCCTTAAACGTCTTTTCCTCGGCGTATTGCTTGAGCTTGTGGAACATGGCGCCGTTTTTCATGTTGTGGCCGTAAAGCACATAGTGGCCTTTAAGGTCGTCATTGGCGATATCGCACCGGTAATCCATGAATATCGCGCCGCTTCTCGATTTGCCGCGGTCGTATCCATGAGTAAGATAATATGTGTTGTCCTTTGTCTGCGTCACAAGGTATCTGATGCCCAGTCCCTCAATCGTTATCCGGCCCACAATTTCGGGGTTGTCTTCAAGCACCGACTCAAAGCATGGCCTTACGGTCTTTGCGGCGGGCGCTTCGGGCCTCGGCTGTTTAATCACCGCCGCCGCGCCGTCCGGCGAAGCCGCCCATTCAACGGTCTGCTCATAGAAATCGTCCGCCACGCCGATCTGCACCTGATCGTCAATCTGTGAAATCAACGCGGGCAGTATGCCGTAAACACAGACAAAAAAAAGTGCGATGCCCAGCGCCAGCACAGCGAGCGCCACCGCGATTTTGGTCAGCAGCACACCGTTTCCGCGCAGCATTTCACGCATCACAACCGATATTTGATTCTTTTTTCCTGCAAAAATATCCGTCTGCAATCTGTTCACATGGCTCTCCTTCATCCGCGCCGATATGCCGGCGCCGTTAATATGACTATATATGGTTTTTCTATGCACACGGACGGCTTCGGCAATAATAGTGGAAAAAGAATAAAAGCTCCGTTAAACAGCCTCCTTGTTCGTTTCTGCGGCATGCTCTCTTGCGGTTCGCGCGGTTTCGCGCCGGCCGGCTGTAATTTTGCCGGTCAATTTGGCGATTTTCCGTTTTTTGCGGCTTTTGGCATTGCGGCTTCCGATAAAAAAAGCCGTCTTCCGCTTATATTGCGGAAAACGGCTCATGCACTTTAATCCGTGCCGGGCAATCCTTCACCATGTTTTCAGAAAAATCAGCGTGTCGCGGTAGCGCCCCTCCTTGTCGCGGTAACCGCCCGGCACCGTACCCAGCACCTTAAAACCAAGCTTCAAGTAAAGAGCGATCGCCGTCGTATTTGTGGCCACCACCGCGTTGAACTGCAAACCGCGGAATCCATCCTTCTCCGCGCGCATCAGGCAGTCTTCGACGAGCATCCGCCCGATGCCCCGCCCGCGTTCCTGCGTTTTAACCGCAAAAGAGGCGTTGGCGATATGCGCGCAGCGGCCGATGTTGTTCGGGTGCAGAATATACACGCCCGTTACTTCTTCGCCTCTCACCGCAACAACCGTTTCCGTCTGGGCGGCAAACATATCCCACGCCTCGGCGTCGCTCAGCATCTTGTCGCCCGGAAAGCTGTCTCCCGCCTCCACCACGCTGTTCCAAACCGCAGATGCCTGCGGCAGATCCGCCTTCCGTATCGGCCTTAACACGATGTCCATATGCTCATCCCTTCCGTTCCGCGGCGGCACAAACCCGTCCGCAATTCCTGCAGAAAAAATCGTCATCATTGGTCCTCCTTCATCGCATATGGGAATTGTACCACTCAGGCCCGGCCGTCTCAACCAGCTTCCGCCAAGAGGATATCGTGTTTCATTTTCGTTTTCCCGTCTATTAATAATTCAGCGCGGGTACGGCCTGCCATATTGCCGCAACCATCCGCATTCAATGATCATATCGCACAAAAGGAGGACGTCTATGGAATGGACACAGGATCTGGCCGTCGGCGTAACAAAGATCGACGACCAGCATAAGGAATTGATCGCGCGCATGAATGCGTTTTTCGATTCCATGAACAAGATGGACAAGCAGCAGAAAGTGCTCGACATGCTCGCTTTCCTTGAAAAGTATGTGGTGGAGCATTTCAGCGATGAGGAAAAGCTGCAGATCAGTTCCGGCTATCCGCTTTATAAAGAACACAAAAAGATGCATACGGATTTTATCGCGGATATCCGGAAGATTAAAAGCGATATCGAAAAAGACGGCTTCACCGTCGCCACGTCGGCGCTTGTGGGCTCAACGCTCGTATCCTGGCTCACGCTGCATATCAAGAACGTGGACAAGGGTCTAGGCGCGCACATCAAGAGCAAAAACGCATAAGCTCATCTTGCCGCAGCTTGCAGGAAGGGTCAGCCGATCGTTTCGAGCATCGCGCGAAGCGGAGCGCCGTCGCTGTCATGGATGCGCATCGGCATCGCCGTCATACGGTAAACGCCGGGCTTCGCCCTGCTCAGATCCAGCCCTTCTATGATGGGTATGCCCGCGCCCAGCAGTATATGATGAACGGGCAGCGCAGAATCGCTTTCGATCGACAGGCAGTCGATGCCGACGGCGCGCACGTTTTTATCCGCCAAGTGCCGCGCCGCGCACGGCATCACGCTTATGTGATTCGGATCAAATATGCCTTCGGCAATACGGGCGCTGTTCGGCGTCTTGAACAATACGATATCACCCGCGGCAACAGGCAGCCCTTCGAGCATCTCCTTTTTGATGTCGGCGCGGAATTCAAACACCTTCGCCGTACCGATAAAATAATCCGCAGGCAGCTGATCCGCTTTTTTGCCGTGCGGCAGTATGTGATACGGCGCGTCCACATGCGTTCCCGAATGGGAGCCGAAGCGGTATTGCGTGAGATTCACGGCGTCCCCGCGCGACGTGGCGAGCACCGTGTCAAATTCAATGGCCGGGTCTCCCGGGTAATGCGCCATGCCGTGCGTTAACGGCATTGTGATGTCGATCTTCATTCCCGAACCTTTGCGGAAGGCGCGGCTCCATCCTGCGGCGCATCCAGAAGCGCGTCAAGCGTCTCGTCGGAAATCACGTCGCTGACGATAAACCCGTCGTCTTTGTCCTTGACCTTTTCATAGTATTCGGCGAGATTCGCCTCCGTGATGACCGTCGATACCGTATAAGCAAAAGTCTGCCCCTGCGCTTTGAGCGTCCGTCCTTCAGCCATCTCCGCCGCGATCCTGAAGGCCGCCGCGCCAATACCCGAAGGAGCGGGCTGCGCGCAGACGATGAACTCGCCGGGCTGCGCCGCAAACATCACCGGCGACGGCGTCGGCTCAGCGTCGTTCTTTGCCTTCTTGTTATCAGGCTTTGGCGATATATCAATGCCGCCGTTTTTAAGCGCGTACCATTTCTTGATGAAACCCGCCGTCGCGTCGCCGCACATCACCTTTGGAAGCACACCCTTCTCCAAAAAAGCGTCCAATACGCCCTCGGCCATTCCTTCTTCGGTAATCACCGCGTCCGGCATGCCATGCTTCAAATACTCCGCCATGGCTTCGTTTGCTTTTTGTTTATCCCATCCTGCATAAAGCACGCCGCCGTCCGCAAGCGCGGTATTGGCCGCCAGTGCTTCCGCGACGGCGGCCGCACGCTCGGCATCCAAAGGGCTGTCCTGCTTGCCGAGCACCTGCGTCACCGTGCCTTCGGCCAGATTTTCCGCCACGAAACTGCCGTAAACGCCGCCCCACGCCTTCTGATCCGCCACCACATTGATTGCATATCCGTCCTCCTCAGGCGCGTCAAATGCCACCACGGGAATTCCCGCATCCCTGGCCATCATGCACACGGTTCGGAAGCTTGACGCATCGGTAAACCCGACGACAATCACATCGGCTTTGTTTTTGATCAGACTTCTTATATCCTGGATCTGCTGGTTATGGTTTCCGCCCGCATTATAAAAATACGTTTTGTTTACCGTCCCGTCCGCTTCCGCCGCGCCGGATACCTGTTCAAGCCGGTTGAGTATCAGCTCCTGATCGGAAGATGTGATACTGCCCACCGTCACGCCGATACAGATTCCTTCCTGCTCCAGAAGCGCCTCGGTCAAGTCCTCGTCATCCGAAAAAAGAGTATCGTCGGTCCCCGAAAGACCCGCAAGCGTAGCGGCGTCCACTTGAGAATAATCATCCGTTTCCTCGGCAGACGGCAGCGTCAGTGACGGCTCGGGCGGCAAAGATGCCTCCTGCTCCGAAGCGGGAGCCGTCCGTCCGTTCACAAGAAAGATGACAAGGCAAATGATGCCCGCCGTCAATACCACAGCGCCCGCCGCCGCAGCTTTGATATGCCGCCGCAGAAACGCCCCGATGCCCGCGCGTTTGCGCCGCCTGACCGACAGGCGTCTGATGACCGGCTTGCGCGCTGCCATGCGTGCGCCCAAATCATGTCTTTTTGGATTCGTCATATTAATCGGTTGTCTCATCGACTGCTCCCTATTCGCCGATTCCGGCCGTTAATTCCACCTGTCCGCCAGCGCGGCCAGTTCCTGCTTCATATCCGCCGCGCGCTGGCTGTCCGCGCTTTCAATCTTAAGCCTGATGCGCGCAAGCAGCGCGGACAAATCGATCGGCGGCAGTTCTCCGGCCTGAGGCGCGATTCCCGGCGTTTTGACGAGACTCTGCGTATCGAACGAATCGAACAACCCGGGAACCATCGCGTTGTATCCTCTTTTCTGCAGTTCCGAAGCGTAAGCGGCGGTCACCGCTTCCTCGCCGTGCATCACGAACACACGCGCAACGCTTGCAGGAAAATGTCCGATCCATTCAAGCAGCCCTTCTCGGTCCGCATGCCCCGAAAACCCTTCGATGACCTCAACGGCGGCTTTAACCTGTATCTCCTCGCCGAATATTCTGACCTTCTCGCTGCCGTCCATAATCGACCTTCCCAGAGTTCCCACCGCCTGATATCCCACAAACAAAACAGTGGAATCCGGCCGCCAAAGGTTATGCTTCAAATGGTGTTTGATGCGCCCCGCGTCGCACATGCCGCTTGACGATATGATGATCTTCTGTGACGGGTCGAAATTGATCGCTTTGCTTTCTTCCGCCGTTTCCGCAATGCGCAGCGTATCGAACGAGAAAAATCGGATCCCCTCGGCTTTAAACGCCTTCGCTTCCTCGTCGTAATAGTCTTTTTCGCTTTCTTCAAATATCTGCGTCGCCGCAATGCCGAGCGGGCTGTCGATATATACCGGCACATTTTCAAGCCCCGGCACGCCGCCTTCCTCAAGCAGCACGCTGATGTCGTAAAGCAGCTCCTGCGTGCGTCCCACGGCGAACGACGGTATCACGATGTTGCCGCCGCGCGCAAGCGCCCGAATCAGCACCTCCTTCAGCTGGCTGCGTGTATCTTTTACCTTTTCGTGCAGCCTGTCGCCGTATGTGCTTTCGGTAAAAACGATATCCGCTTCGCTCAAATATTCGGGGTCCTTGATGATCGGCTTGTCCTTGTTGCCGATATCGCCCGAGAACACCAGCTTTGTCGTCTTGCCGTCTTCCTTGACCGTCAGCTCGATGGAGGCCGAACCGAGCAGATGCCCCGCGTCCACAAAGCGCATGCCGATATCGTCAAACGCACTGCGGCGGGTTTTGTATTTGATCGGGCTTAAAAACTTTACCGCGTTTTTGGCGTCTTCCACCGTATAGAGCGGTTCAACGGGCGGTTTTCCCGCGCGAAGACGTTTTCTGTTCTGCCATTCCGTCTCCATCTCCTGTATATGCCCCGCATCGGGAAACATGATGGAGCAAAGCCGCGCGGTCGCTCCCGTGCAATATATCGGCCCTTTAAATCCCTGCTTCACAAGCAGCGGCAGCATGCCCGAATGGTCGATATGCGCGTGCGTCAAAAAAACGGCGTCGATTTCGCGCGGGTCAAAAACGAAGCCGTCCTTTACGGGCGCCGTCTTTTCGTCGCGCCCCTGCCGCATGCCGCAATCAACAAGCACCTTATGCTTTGCCGTTTCGATCATCGTGCAAGACCCCGTCACGCATTTCGCCGCACCCAAGAAAGTGATTTTCATGAATGGCCCCCGTCCCCCCTGAAAGATATTCATCAGAAGCATGATTTAAGAACATTATACAGTATCCAATTAAAATATGCCAGCCGGCCGGCTTATCCCCGCCCGCACTTTTCCTTGCGTTCAAGCATGCGGCGCTGGTGCTTGCATGCGGCGCAAAGAATGAGCTTGACAAGCTCCTCCGTATACGCAATAACGCTCGCATCACATGCAAAAGATGTGGTTTTTTCGGCCGCCGCCGCGCCGATCTTCTTGGCTTCCCTCCGCAGCTCGCGTTTTGTCATATTCGCCGCCGCTTTTTCGGACAGAGCCATGCGCCGCTCAAAAAGCGCGATGATCTTCGCGTCCAGAATATCCGTTTTTGTCATGAACGTCTTGTCCATTCCGCGCTCCTTACGGCGTTATTCTGCGCGGAACGGCGAACGATTATTTATGCCGGCAATGCTCCTGAGCGGCGTCAAGCAGCATGGACACATGCGCGTCGTCAACGGTATAGAATATGTTCTTGCCGTCCTTGACGTAGCGCACAAGCCTTTGGCGGCGCATAATGCCAAGCTGGTGCGACACGGCCGATACGGTTTTGGAAAGCGCCTCGGCAATATGCCCCACGCACATCTCCTTATCCTTAAGCAGCGCGAGTATGCGCACTCTGTCGGGATCGCCGAATACCTTCAAGAACTCGGCAATTTGCTGTGCTTCTTCAATATCCATCGGCTTTACTTCAATGCCGTCGCTGCATCTTTGCATAAGCGTCCCCCCATTTTGTAAAAATGTACCGCGTTTTTGGGGCCTTGTCAATCGGACTCGCCCGTTTACTGTCGGTCCGGTCTGCGGTTGATATCACAGCTCTATTACCCGCATACGCTCTCCCCGGCAAATTGCGGCACGCGGGCTTGCCCGTTCCCCGCCCGTATCTCACGCGCCGTTAAAAAAGCCGCTCTGCAAACCAGCAAAGCGGCTTTCCGTCATGCGTCTTTTACGGCGACGTCGATGGCGACGGCGACGGCGAAACGCCGTCAGTCGTCAGCGTGATCACGCTTCCCGATGCGACTGTCGAACCCGCGGCGACCGACTGGGCGATGATGCTGCCGTCCTCGTTATCGTTCGCAAACACGATCTGGTTCTGCTTCATATATCCTTTCGCCTGTGCCACCGTCATCTTCGTGAAATCCGGCACCGTCACTGTGACCGCCGGCCTGAACAAAAGCGTAATCACCGTGCCCTCGGAGACTTCCGTGCCCGGCGCAAGGCTTTGGCTGCTGATCGTATCCGGCAGCACCGCGATCGTATTGTCCTGCACGAAGCTGGGGATCAGCCCCGCCTTTTCGCACATCGCAATGGCTTTGTCACGCGTGATCGCCTGATCGTACCCCGACGCGTTTTCTATCACAAAGTCGGGCACATAAATCACCTTTCCCGCCGAAACCGTGATATTGATGGTCGCTTTATAGCCCACCGTCGTGTTGGCCACGTCTTGATATATGATGGTGCCGCGCTTTTCGTTGCTTTTGGCTTCGCTCACTTTGATGGTGATCTTAGCGCCCTGGTCGTTGAGCCCCTGCGCCCACGTCTCAATCGCATCGCGTGTCTGACCCACATAACTGGAGACAACGATTTTGTTCCCCAGCGAATATTTCAGCTCCACGATATCTCCGGCCTTGTATACGGAGCCGGCCGGCGCGCTCTGCGAAATCAGCCTTCCCTTTGAAGCGCTCGAGTACTTTTCCGTAATGCTGACGGGCAGGCCAAGCTCGGAGGCAACCGCCGACGCCTGATCCTTCAAATAGTCCGAAAAATCAGGCACGGTGATCATCTTTCCCTTGCTGACCACAAGCACGATCTCGCTGCCTTTGGCAACCATCTGATCGGCCTTCACGCTCTGCGACATGATGGTGCCGGCGGCAATATAATTGTCGTACTCCTCTTTGACGGTAAGCGTTATGCCGTTTTCCTGCGCAAACGCATAGCATTCCGCAAGCGACTTCGTTTTGAAATCCGGCACCTTGATGGTCGCCGTCTCCTCCTGCGGCCCTTTTGAAACCACCACCACGATGGCCGAATCGCGCCGCACCTCTTTGACCGCCGTCGAATCGTTCACATTGAAGCTGATGACCTTTCCGGCAGGGACATCCGCGCTGAATTCCGCCGTGATGCGCACCTTGCTCATAAAATTCTCATCCGCCCAAGCCTTTACATCGTCGGACGTCATCGACATGAAGTCCGGCAGCGGAACCATCACGCTCATGTCGTGGCCGAGAGAAACGGTCACCGTCAAAAAGCGTCCCGAGGGCAGCTTCTGGCCGGGTTCCACGTCCTGCGAAATAATGCTGCCTTCTTCGACCGTATCGCTGTATTCCTTGCTCTCCGACAGCATCACGCCGTTTTCACTGGCCCAGAGCTTCGCGTCGGTCAGCGTCTTGCCCTTGAGGTCGATCACTTCGACGCCGCCGCCGCTCAGCGCGATAATCAGCACGATGATAATGACGATGAGCGCCGCGCCGCCCGCGATCAGCGCCGTAAACAAGCGTTTTTTATCCGTGCCGTTTTCCGGCGGCCGCGTGCCGCTGCGTTCCGGCTTCTTGAATCCGCTTTTCTGCTCAAATGTGAGTTTCTTCTCCGTAACCGGAGCCGGCGTCTCCTCCGTTTTTTTGCTGCCGTAATTGCTCAAAAAGCTGTTGTTGTCGCTCATGTCATTTTCCCTCTTTTAATTCGTAATGTCGCGTTTTTTGAATACCCACAGCGGTATCAGCGCACATATCACCGACAGCCCGGAAAGCAGGCCGAGGCCGTAGCCGAGGCTGATGGGC
>JAJUJH010000051.1 GCA_029265435.1 Clostridiales bacterium | reverse complement strand
TTTGAGCTTTTTCTCTCTGACGAGTTGCCATTAATCGTTCCTCCCTCTACTTGGAGCCGGACTTTTTGTCGCCCGCGTGGCCGCGGAATGTCCTTGTCGGCGCAAACTCACCCAGCTTATGCCCGACCATCTCTTCCGTCATGTATACCGGCACAAATTTCCTGCCGTCATGTACGGCTATCGTATGACCAACCATATCCGGAAATATCGTTGATGCTCTGGACCACGTTTTGAGCACTTTCTTTTCGTTCTTCTCGTTCATCTGCCGGATCCTCTCCAGCAGCTTCGCGTGTACGAAAGGCCCCTTCTTAACCGATCTGCTCATATTCCACTACTCCTTACTGTTCCCGTTACTTGTTTCTGCGCCGGACTATATACTTATCGGAAGGATTCTTCTTCTTTCTTGTCTTATAGCCAAGCGTCGGCTTGCCCCAAGGCGTAACCGGTCCCGGACGGCCGATCGGCGATTTGCCTTCGCCGCCGCCGTGCGGATGGTCGTTCGGATTCATAACCGATCCTCTGACCGTCGGACGGAAACCCATATGACGTTTCCGGCCTGCTTTGCCGATATTGACGTTTTCCTGATCGATATTGCCCACCTGGCCGATCGTGGCCTTCGCGTTGAGCAGCACCATGCGCACTTCGCCGGAGGGCAGTCTCACCTGAGCGTAATTGCCTTCCTT
Source organism: Clostridiales bacterium (assembly GCA_029265435.1). Taxonomy (GTDB): domain Bacteria; phylum Bacillota; class Clostridia; order Christensenellales; family SZUA-584; genus SZUA-584. The sequence goes on along the minus strand of JAJUJH010000051.1, from coordinate 14,780 downwards.
TGCCATGAGCTGGGCGGCGCCTCCCGCGCTTCTCACCATCTGGCCGCCTCTGCCCGGCTGCAGCTCGATGTTGTGAATCAGCGTGCCCAGCGGAATATCCTTGAGGCAAAGCGCGTTTCCCGGCTTGATATCGGCGCCCTCGCCGGACATCACCGTGTCTCCCACGGAGAGGCCCAAAGGCGCGATGATATATCTCTTCTCGCCGTCCGCGTAATGCAGCAGCGCAATGTTGGCCGTCCTGTTCGGATCGTATTCGATGGTGGCAACCTTTGCGGGAATACCGTCTTTGTTGCGCTTAAAGTCGATGATCCGGTATTGTCTCTTGACGCCGCCGCCCCTGTGGCGCACCGTGATGCGGCCTTGGGCGTTCCTTCCCGCCGTCTTCTTGATCGGTTCGAGAAGCGACCTTTCGGGCACCGTGCACGTGATTTCCTCAAACGCGGAAACCGTCATGCCGCGGCGTCCCGGTGATGTCGGTTTATACTTTTTAATCGCCATGAGCTTTTTCCTCCCTTGAGCCTACTGTGCGAGCGAATCGAAGAACTCGATGGTCTTTGAGTCGCGTGTCAGCGTCACAAACGCCTTTTTGACCTCCGGCCGTCTGCCGATATGGTACCCCTGGCGCTTCAGCTTGCCGATCTGGCGCAGCGTATTCACTTTGGCCACCTTCACGCCGAACACTTCTTCCACAGCGCGGCGGATATCGTCCTTCGTGGCTCTAATGTCCACTTCGAACGTGTATTTCTTGTTCGCGATATCGTCGTAACTGCTTTCCGTCAATACCGGCTTTTTGATGATGTCGTATGCTTCCATTACGCGAAAACCTCCTCAACCTTCTTGACGGCGTCTTTCGTGATGATCAGCTTGTCGTGATTCAGAAGATCGTACACGTTTATGCAGTCCGCCGGCAGCGTCTTTACGCCCTGAATGTTTCCCGACGCGCGCACAACCGTTTCGTCCTTGCCGGCCGTCACAACCAACGCTTTGTTTGCGCCGAAATTCTTGAGAACGGCAGCCATCAGCTTTGTTTTCGGCGCTTCCAGCGCAAGATCCTCAAGCACGATGATATCCTGATCCGCCACTTTCATGGAGAGGGCGCTTTTGATGGCCAGCCTTCTCACCTTTTTGTTGACCTTCTGGCTGTAATCCCGCGGCTTTACCGCAAAAACCATACCGCCCTTTGTCCACACCGGAGAGCGCGAGGAGCCCGCTCTTGCGCGGCCCGTTCCCTTCTGACGCCACGGCTTGATGCCGCCGCCGCTGACTTCGGCACGCGTCAGCGCGCTCTGCGTGCCCTGACGCCTGTTCGCGAGCTGTGCGACCACCACCTGGTGCATGACCGCTTCGTTGATCTTTACGCCGAACACGTCATTGTTCAGCTCCATTTTTCCGGACTCTGTGCCGTCCTTTTTATATACAGATACTTGGGGCATTCGTCTCACTTCCTTTTCTATCGCTTGTGTTAACAGCCGCGTTTAACCGCCTTCGATATCGAAAGCAGCCCGCCCTTTGCTCCCGGCACAGCGCCTTTCACAAGCAGCACGTTCTTGTCCGCGTCAATACCGACAACTTCGATGTTCTGCACAGTCACCGTCTGCGCACCGCCGTGTCCGGGCATCCTCTTGCCCTTGATGACCCTCGAAGGATCCGCACAGGCGCCGATACTGCCAGGCGCTCTCTTGCTGCGCGAGCCGTGCGACATGGGGCCTCTCGCCTTATTGTGGCGGGCCACCATGCCCTGAAAACCTTTGCCCTTGCTTGTGCCCTGCACATCCACAAAGTCGCCTTTTTCAAAAACGTCCACCTTGATCTCCTGACCAAGCGTGTATTCGTCCGTATTGTCCACGCGGTATTCGCGAAGGCTCCGCTTCGGAGCCACGCCCGCCTTTTTAAAGTGGCCTTCAAGCGGTTTTGTGACAAGCTTCTCCCTGATATCGCCGAAGCCTATCTGTATCGCATTGTAGCCATCCGTTTCCGTCGTCTTTTTCTGTGTGACAACGCACGGGCCGGCTTGAACAACCGTCACCGGAACAACGGTGCCGTCGTCCATAAACAGCTGCGTCATGCCCAGTTTTTTGCCTAATATCGCTTTCATACGTCACACCCCCCTTAAAGCTTGATTTCTATGTCCACACCGGAAGGAAGATCGAGCCGCATCAAAGCATCCGTCGTCTTTGAAGTGGCTTCGAGTATATCGATCAGCCTCTTGTGTGTCTTGATTTCAAATTGTTCGCGCGAGTCCTTATACTTGTGCGGCGCACGAAGTATGGTGATAATTTCCTTTTGTGTGGGCAGCGGAATCGGCCCCGAAACCTTTGCGCCCGTCCGCTTGGCCGTATCGACGATCTTCATCGCCGACTGGTCAATCAGGTTGTAATCGTACGCTTTGAGCTTAATTCTGATCTTCTGGCTTGCCATTTTTCTCCTCCTTACGCCGGCGCCTCGTATACACTTATCCGTGTGTGTCGTATTTTCTTTTTGCGGCAATTTTTTTGCCGCCCGAAGCGCTGTCCTTATTCATTTAGGACGACAGTCCGCGGAAATTACCCGGAAAGCGTTTTTCTCCGGCAACCTCCCGTTTCAACCTGCCAAATAATGTGCGCCTCAAATGCGCAACGTCGAAATTATATAATAAACGCACCGCGAAAGCAAGTGTTTTTTTACGGTTTTTCAAAATCCGCAAAATGAAAAATTAAAGTCTTCTTCGATAGGGTCTCACCCACGGCAGTATGACAATCACGCCGTATCAGGGAGGAAGGTGCTTTATGAAAGAGATGTATCATTTCAAACCGCATGATCTCAAGCTGTCCGGCCCGCATGAAAAGACCATCGAGAGCATGCTTTCAGCTTTGAAGCATGGTTCAACCAGACCTTTGCTTTTCTATTCATCCCGCGTATATCAATTCAGCTTTTTCTTTTAAATTGCTGCCTTTTTAACGAAAAATACGCCGAAACAGACGCAAGCAAAAGCAGCGATGATCGTAACGGCATATCAAAGAATATGCAGTACAATTAAATCAAAACTGCTGATGGCAGCTAACGGACAGATTGTTTCCGGAACTGTAACGTCTTTTTCTTCATTAATAGATATGCCAACATGAAATCAATATGTATGATATCTATCCGTCAATATCCGAGTTCCCTGTCGATAGCACCTCCGTCGATCGCGTTCAGTGTAAGAAAACTCGAGTCGTATTCGCCGTATTCGGTGCCGCCGTCTTTATACGTCCAGTCCCCGATGAAATCCCATACGGGCATATAGACATATTTATTCTCACGGAGCCTCACGCGCATCATTCCGAGCTTAATCTGCTTAACCGTGATCTTGCTGTCTTCAATATACTTATCATCCCATGTCCGCTTATAAAATATCTGTTTTTCAAATTCCTTTAATATCGAATCAAAATCAAGAAGCGATACGTTTTCATTTACGACCTTGCCGGAATCGCCTCGGCCGCCCCATAAAAAAGCGTATATACCCCCTTCGTCCACCCATACCTCCAGCTGCTCTTGAGCCCATATATTATCGTATGTTTCGCTGCCATAAGTGAGCCCGTAATAATAGTCCGTTAATGTGACCGGAATCCCGCACACTTCCCGGCAAAAACAAAATTTATAACATTTTTTGCGATTGTCCGTAATGGCCGTGCTGTCACTATCCGCGCCGGATAAATCGGCGTACACTTCTGTTTTTGCAAGCATCATATCCTCGATCCCGAGATCGCGCAAAAACGCCTCGGCACGTGCAAGGGAATCCCGCCTCGTCAGGGTCGTGCCGGGCAGGCTGTCCCCGGCCTCGATATTTTCTTCATATCTTGTTCCGCCCGTATCGGAAAACGATATCATTGTATTGATATTGTCATCAGACATCCAAATCTGAAGATTCGCGGGAACTGATTTGCCAAGATCCGCTTGAATTGCGATTGATTGATTGCCAAATGAATCTTCCTCAAATTCTACGGTCGCGGGAACATCTTCGGGCTTCGTATCAGGAGCGCCTTCATTTTCTTCATTAAGCTGGTCTAGCCGCTCTTTGAGGTCTTCGATATACAGACGGCGCGTTTCGTCCGGAATATCCTTCTTTTCGGCATCCTCCATTTCCTTTTTAATTCTTATTATGTCCGCCTGCACATCGCTTTTTGTCCGGACATTATTGAATTGATATATGGGCTTCCCGCGCATCAAGATGTCCGCATATCTTTGGGCTTCTTCCTGTGTGAATACGTAAGGCGCAGCTTCAACAACCGGAAAAACGTCGCTGTCCGGCAATTCTATATCGGCGTCGATATCAATTTCAACACCGTTTTGATTTTCAAGCTCCGCCCTGTAGTTTTTTGGTATTTTTTCAATTGCGTCATTCCTCAAAACCGCCGGCTCCGATATTTTTTTCTCAAGTTCCTGCTTATCCGCCACCGCCGCGCTTTGCGGCGTCGGCCGGCAGGCTGCCAGGCAAAACGCAAGTATCAGGCTCGTTAAGGCGCAAACCGCTTTCCTCATTTTCCTTAACCTCCATTATCGCGGCAGCCTTCAGCAATCTCCATCGGGCCGTCTTTTTTCAATCTGCCAAAAGAGGTTATTACAAGCGCTGCGGAAACGAGAAGTATGACCCCAAGCTTGATCGCTTTTTCCGTTTCGGGTTCAAATGACACCGAATATACATTGAATTCATAAGCAAACTGAGGCAGCAGTATATTCAACCAGGAGACGAGAGAGTTGTTGAACAGCGGCCAAACAATCATGGCGCCATGATATATGATCCCCGGAAGCGCCATAGCCGACATCTCGTTTCTTGCAGCCAATCCGATACCAAAACTGAAAAAAGAAAATACCGCGCCAAACAGGGCCGAGTATAGTATGAACAGGAGTATATATAACGGCACGGACGCATAGTAAATTTCTTTGAACAAACCCAGCAGAACATAGCGGATTTCCTGTACGGCGGGGTGATAAAAAAAACAGCCCGCGAGAACAACCATAAACGATATGATAAAAACGCCTCCGCCCGCAATAAACGAAGATAGCGAGCGCGCCGCCAGATATCTTTTGGCCCCGAATTTTTTCATTTGTTCCTTAAAGTCACCCGATTTTAAATCCCCCGTCACCGCCGGTCCGATAATAAAAGCGGGAATAAACGGCGCAATCATGTTCATTATCGGATTCCCCATAATGTTTCCCACAATGAAAAGCTCCAAAGCGCCTTTTGGTTTATTCCGGCTAAACAAAAATTCCGTTATAAAATTAAGGATCGCGGAGATGACGATAAGGCCAGCGCAAATCCAGAACCTTTTGGAACGCAGCGTCCGTTTAATATCGTTAAAAATGATGGCTTTCATTAAGCCTCGCCTCCTTATCCGTTTTTTTACGGATCCCGGCATCATAAATCAATCCGGCGGCCGCGATAAGTGCAAGCCAGTATATAACGCTTATTATAATGTCCAGCGGCACATCCCGTGTAAGGCGCAGGGCGGATTCGAGAAACGAATGCTCAAACGGGAAAACGCCGATCGGATCGAAGAGGCTGAAATGGAAATAACCAATCGCATCGGCAAGGCATACCGCGAGTCCCGCCGCATATCCGTAAGGCGCTTTCCTTGAGCGGCTGTTGATCGCAGTGACCAGGCATGTCAGAAATACGAACCTGAGATAAAAAAGAAAAATGCTTATTGCCATTGCCAGCGTGGGAGACATCCATTCCAGTCCGTTCAGCGTTATGTCCGTAAATGTGTCGGCGAAGTTGATTGATCCGCCCGTAATCAATAATATTATAAAGCAAGAAACGATATAAATGGCTTCGAAAACCAAGCAAACGATCAGGGCAAAAACGAGAGCGTTTCCATATTTATTTTGCCTTGTTTCGGCTGCGGGCCGGCTGTTTTTAAAACCGAAATCGAAGACGATAAGCATCAATATGACGTAAAATAACATCGTGGTGACATTATCTAGCCCAACGAGTATCGTCTCCTGAATCGAAGGCTGCCCATAAACCGCCAAATTATCGTAACTTCCATAAGCCATGCAGAACAACAAAGCGACGGCGAGTATAACGCGCCATAAGGGGATATTTTTAATGTTCTTAATAAAATACCTCATCCCGCAAACCATTCTTTTCTTACGCTGACACGCAAACTTCGGCATTTCTTTTATTTACTATTATTGTTGATTAATAAGATAATATGAAATTGATATGTGTCAAGATATTATTGTATAATTTTGTTTTTAATTGCAATATTTATCGCCAATTGCGATTAAGCTCAAAATATCTGATTGGATGTCTTGTATTCAATGACGGCAATTGAAAACGGTATGGATAGGCTGATCTTTGTTATCAATTTTTTAACGCATATCAAGTACGAATATGTTATACTATAAATATACAAGATGATCGGGAAAAGGGGGATTTGTATGGGCCTGTTTGAATCCATCGAGACCGTTTCTGTGGTGCTGTTTATCGCGGGCATGGTTTTTCTGCTGATCGAGCTGTTTGTTCCCGGATTCGGCATATTCGGAGGGCTGGGGCTTGTATGCCTCGTGCTTTGCATCGTCTTTCAGGCGCATACCGTCGCCGAAGGTTTGCTGCTATTCATCATCATCGCAGCCATCGTTGTGCTGCTGTCGCTGATTGCCGCCAGAAGCTTCAAGCGCGGCCGGCTGTTCCGTTCGCCGCTCGTACTCAAAGATAATGAAGAAAAGGAAGCCGGTTTCGTCGCCGGAGGCGATTACTCTCGTTTTATCGGCAAAGAAGGAATCAGCCTCACGCCGCTGCGCCCCGCCGGCTCCGCCCAATTCGGAGACGAAAAAGCCGACGTTGTCACCGAAGGCGAGTTTATTCCCAGGAATACGCGCATCGCCGTCGTCAAGGCCGAAGGCATCCGCATCGTCGTCAAACGGCTGGAAGACTGATATCTGATCTTTCGTATGTTTGTCATATGACCCTTATGTCCGGAAAAATGAAAAATTGAAAGGAGCAAACAAAAATGGCACCCGAAATCTGGCTCTACATCGTCATCATTGTCGCCGCATTTATTTTTCTCGTCTTATTCTTCAGCTTCGTACCCGTCCGTTTATGGATCGCCGCGCGCGCGGCGGGCGTGAAGCTCCGCATCGTATCGCTGATCGGCATGCGCCTTCGCAAAATTCCGCCGTCAAGCATCGTCAACCCGCTCATCAAGGCGATCAAGGCGGGCATCGGCATGACCACGGATATGCTGGAGCAGCATTACCTTGCGGGCGGCAACGTCGATCGCGTTGTCGATGCGCTGATCGCGGCGCAAAAAGCGGACATACCGCTCGATTTCAAACGGGCGACCGCGATTGACCTTGCGGGCCGCGACGTGCTCACGGCAGTCAAAATGAGCGTCAATCCCAAGGTCATTGAAACGCCCGTTGTGGCGGCTATCGCCAAAGACGGCATCGAGCTCAAGGCCAAAGCGCGCGTGACGGTACGCACCAACATCGACCGTCTTGTGGGCGGCGCGGGCGAAGAAACGGTCATTGCTCGCGTGGGCGAAGGCATCGTGACAACCGTAGGCAGCGCAGTCACCCATAAGGAAGTGCTGGAGAATCCCGACCTGATATCCAAGACGGTGCTTGCCAAGGGTCTGGACGCAGGCACGGCATTTGAGATCCTCTCCATCGATATCGCGGATGTGGACGTCGGGCGCAACATCGGCGCGCAGCTGCAGATCGATCAGGCGCAGGCCGATAAAAAAATTGCCCAGGCAAAGGCGGAAGAACGCCGTGCGATGGCCGTGGCAAAGGAACAGGAAATGATGGCCGCCGTTCAGGAGATGCGCGCCAAGGTCGTAGAGGCCGAAGCGGAGATACCGCGCGCGATGGCTGTCGCGTTCAAAGAAGGCAATCTCGGCGTAATGGATTATTATAATATGAAAAACGTGATGGCGGATACCAACATGCGCGATGCCATTTCCAATGCCGCCGCGCCCAAAGTCGAAAAAGAAACCGAATAGGGATGATGGAATATGGAAATTGCAATCATCATCATCGTCGTGGTCATATTGCTGTCGGCGGCGGGCAAAAAAAAGCCTCAGAAAAACGAAAGCGGTCCCGACGACCGTCAGCCCCGCAGCGATATTCAGCGCGCGTTTATGATGTCGGCCGAACAGCCGGCGCCGCAGCGGGCCGCGAAGACGCATGCTTTCGCCTCACGGCCGCCGCGAACCGCTCAGACGGACACGCAAACCGGCACAACGGCCGATGCGCTTGAAACCAATCCATACGCACAGATCGATTTGAAGACGTTCCATATGGAAAACGGCGGTATGCCCGAACGAACGGTTAAATCCGCAAAGCGTCAAAAAGCCGCGCTCACGCTTTTCGAGAACAAAAACGATTTTGTGCGCGCCGTCATCTATTCCGAAATCCTTACGCGCCGGAGGTAAAGCTTAAAGCCGTGCGTATTTTTGCACGGCTTTTTCATTTTAGAATTAAACGCTGAAATCCGTCATTTCGCTGTAATGCTCGCCGCCATATACGTCAAAGAACAAGAAACCGTACTGATAGCTGCCGGACGGCAGCTCGATCCAGTCGAATACCAGCCCTTCCTCGCCCACCGTTATCGGATTCGCCGTATAATACGATTCGTAATCTCCGTCCGCCGCATAAACCGGCCAGTAGATCGGCGTGACGCGGTCTCCGGGAGAAAGGCTGATCGCAAGCTTTGTGGACGGTGCGTCATACGCATTGTTCATATAGAACATACCGTTGTATACATAATATCCGCCGTTTTCGTGAGTGCTGTCCCAATACCATGTCGCCTGTATCAGCGCCATGTCGCTGTCGCTCATTGCGCTCGTATCGTCTTTGCTTTTATACAGCACCGGTATGTTGTATTTCACATAGTCTTCCGTCTCATCCATCACATATACCGCCGCGAACTGCCCGTTGATGCCCGTCCAGTAGCCGCGGAAGTTATCGTGCACCGTGTTGTCGGTATAGTCAATGGTCAGGTCGCTGTCGAACCCTAAATCGACGATTGTCCCATCGTCCAGATACATTCCAAGCGTACAATAGACATATGACAGATACTCCATCTGTTCATCCGTCAACGCGACATAAAATGACCCCACTTCGCTCAGGTCTCCGTTCTGGGATGCGGGTATCAGATCGCTTTGATCATAATTGTCGTTGATGGATGCCGCGCTGGCGCCGAGCGCAGTCACATAATCGGCCAAAAACGCCTTGTATTCGGGGCAGAAATCAATCGCGCCGTATATATTAAGGCTCGCATCCCCGGTTTGGGGGGCATTGAGCGGAAAAAATATGGACAGACCGTTTGAGTTTGGCTGCTGACTGCCGCTGCGCTCATAGACCACAGCTTCCGTGATTGCCGTCAACAGCCGCTGAGCCGCGTCCCCGCCGTTCTGGAGAGATACGAAATGCCAAAAATCGATCATGTTGAGCGTTTCCGTGCCCCCCGCACCCGGTTCATCACCGTATTTATCCGCACCCATCCTTGCCTGAGACAGCGTTTTTACCGTTTGAGGCTGTGCAAGGCGGCCGTCCAGGCTCGACGCATATGCCGCAAGCTGCGCTTCGATCTCGTCAATTTTACTGAGGTCAATCACCGAGCAGGTGAGGGTTTGCTCCATGCCGCTGCCGACGCTTCTCGAAAAATAACCGTCCGTAATGACCTTGCCCAGCTCGCGGCCTGTCATCGCGGTGTTATCGGCAAGGGAAGACAGGATATATCCGTAATCCCATCCGCTTCCCGGCTCCACTTCTTCCGACGCCACCATAAACTTCGCATACGGCGACGCCACGCTCGCCATTTCGACGCTCGCCATCAGGCAGGCGTCAAAACCGATCAGTTCAAACGACACGCCGTCGTATGAAGCTTTAAAAGCCTCCGACATTTCCGACAGATAAAGCCCGTCATAATTATACAGTTCGTCCGCGCCGAAGCCGATCACGCTGCCGCCGCCGTGATCCCACATCAGCAGCGCTTTATGATCCGCCGGATAGTTGGTTTGGGCATACATGATAAATCCCGCCAGCGTGGCGCTGTCGCCCATGCTCATCGGCTCCAGCGTCTCGAGCAGCGTCAGTTCGTTGTTTTTTGCAAGCCAAATCTGGTTGGCGTCGGAACGGATCATGTCGTTCTGCCAATTCGACGTGCCGCCGGTATAAATCAGCATGTTGATGCCTTCGGGTATGTTTGCCGAAACAATGCTTTGAAGGCTTGATGTTCCCTCGGCGCCCTCGCTCTCAAGATCGGATCCGTTCAAATAAAGCATCACCGTCCATGAGCCCGGCGTTCCTCCCGATTCCGCAGTCGAAGCTGTCTGAACCGGTTCCTTTGGCCTGCCCCATTGGCCGTCCGTTTCCGAGCCGAACACGTTTGACGCGTTCCGGAATTTATCGGTGCACCCCGATGACGAAGAAAAGAATACAATGCACAAAATAACCGCCGCCGCTTTTTTGAAAAAACCACGCATATCTTCCGGCTCCTTTTATTGATAAGTTCAGCATATCATCAACTTCACACAATAAAAAGCCTATGAATCATATTAGATAATTTTTTTGGCAAAGCTCTTGACTTTTTATGTTCACGGTGTTATTTTATTAATAACGATTCTTAATAAGAAGGTGGTTATGATTGATATTTCACAATAAGCCCGTTCGCAATACGAAGCAGCGAAAATACATGCTTGAGCTTTTACGGTCAACGGATTCGCATCCAAATGCGTTCTGGCTTTTTGAAAAGATGAAACCGGCTTTCCCAAACCTGAGTCTGAGCACTGTTTACCGCAATTTGGGCATACTTGAGAACCAAGGGCTTGTCCAACGGCTATCCTGCGGAGATTGCGACCGGTATGACGGCAATGTGGCGCTTCATTCCCACTTTTACTGCCGGCAATGCGGAAAGGTTTTCGATCTGAACGCCAAAGCCCTTGAGGATAACGCGTTAAACGCCGCAGATGCTTGCGGCCACCGGCTTGAAGGCTGCCACATCACCTTTTACGGCGTTTGTGAGCATTGTTTAAACACATAAACAAATAATAATGAAAGGATGGAAAAGAAAATGACTCATTATGGAGATTACTACCATTGCAGCGTATGCGGACATGTCGTGAGCGTTGTCGTGGAGGGCGCTCCCACGCTTGTCTGCTGCGGACAGAAAATGACGAAGCTTGAGGCCAACAGCAAAGACGCCGCCGTCGAAAAGCACGTGCCCGTTATTGTTGCGGACGGCAATAAAACAATCATCAAGGTCGGCAGCGTGGCTCATCCGATGACGGCGGAGCATCACATCAGCTTCATCGAGGTGTTCAAGAAAGACGGCCAGTCGCTGCGCGCAAAGCTTGACACGACAGGCGCACCCGAAGCCGCGTTTGATGTGAAAGCGGAAGACATTGACGTTGTTTACGAATACTGCAACCTGCACGGCCTTTGGAAGGCCTGAATAATCATTGAGGAGGAAGCATTATGAAAAATCTTAAGGGAACAAAAACGGAGAAAAATCTGATGGAAGCGTTCGCGGGCGAATCGATGGCGCGTAATAAATATACTTTTTTCGCGTCTAAGGCGAACAAAGAGGGCTATGTTCAGATCTCCAATATTTTCGCCGAAACCGCCGCCAACGAGAAGGAACATGCCGAGCTTTGGTTCAAGCTGTTTCATGGCATCGGCTCCACAATGGAAAACCTTCTGACCGCCGCCGAAGGAGAACACGGCGAATGGGAAGACATGTATCCGCGCATGGCCAGAGAAGCCAGAGAGGAAGGTTTTGAAGACATTGCAAAACTGTTTGACGGCGTTGCCGGCATCGAAAAAAAGCATGAGGAGCGTTATTTGAAGCTTGCCGAGAACGTGAAAAACGGCGTTGTGTTTGAGCGCGACGTTGAGGTCGAATGGAAATGCAGCAACTGCGGCCACCGCTTTGTGGGCAAGGAAGCTCCCGACGTCTGCCCCGTCTGTGCGCATCCGAAAGCATACTTCGAACTGTTCTCTCAGAACTACTGATCACCAAAGGAGACCATCGCGTCTCCTTTCAGAGTATCGATAAAGCTTAAAATATGATTCGTGGGCAAGACGGGCTTTGCCCGCGCAGCCCACACCTTGCGGTTTTGCGCCGTTTCTAGCTTGCGAGGAACAAGCAAAACCGGAAAACTGGCGGAAAACTGAAGGTTTTTCGACAAGCTGAAAGGAGATCTTCGCGTCTCCTTTTTTGTTTGGTGGAATAACCGTCCGCGCTTGGAGCAGGCACAAAAGAAGAATTCGGTTTATCCTCCGTGAAAGCCATAGCCGAAAAAGGCATCCATCATCATAAGCATATCAGCACCGCTTTCTCAAACCAAATATGCATACGTCCGATTCTGATACGACCGTTGTCTCCATTTTATGTTGCGATTCTTTGTATTATCCATCTTTTCCATAAATAAATTGCACATATCACGCAAAACGGCGCATACGCAATATATATGTCACATATACGCAACATATCTGTAATATATTTTTCTCCCCCCGCATGAGGCCTTCTGTTATCATATCAGGCTTTTTGAGCGAAATGTGTATGTTGGTTATAATATTGTCATTACGGCAAACCACCGAAGGGAGATTCAACCGTTATGAAGAAAAAAACCATAAGGCTGATCGTTCTTACCGTATGCGTCCTGACCGTGCTGTTTGCGGCGGCACCCATGGCAATGGCCGCTCCATCCGTGATGTCACTCGGCAGCAGCGGCAGTGATGTGACCGCTTTGCAGAATACGCTGATATCGCTCGGATACTGCGATTTTTCCGCTGCAACGGGTTATTACGGAACGCTCACCAAAACGGCGGTCATTCGCTTTCAGCGCGTCAACGGGCTCAGCGCCGACGGTATCGCGGGGCCGCAGACGCAAAGCATGCTGAATTCTTCTTCGGCCAAAAGGCTGCTGCTGAGGGAGGGCAGCTCCGGCGAAGCGGTGCAGACGCTCCAGCTTAAGCTCAAAGCGCTTGGCTACTTCAGCGGAACAGGCACCGGCTACTACGGCGCCGTTACGCGCGCCGCCGTGATCGCCTTCCAGAAAGCCAACGGCCTCAGCGCCGACGGCATTGCCGGTCCGGCCACGCGCATCAAAGCGTTCGCTTCCGGGAGTCCGGCTGCACAGAGCGCTCCAGCCCCTTCCGTTTCGGCTGTTGCCGATATCGCGCTTGCACAACAAGGCAAGCCATATCTGCTCGGCGGCAACGGACCCGACTCATTCGACTGTTCGGGGCTTGCATATTATGCGATGACGCAGGCTGGCTTCAGCGTCAGCAGATACTCGGCGGCCACATACAGCGGCATATCGTCGTGGACCCAGATAACCGATACGTCCGCGCTAGAAAAAGGCGATCTGATATTCTTTCGGTCGGATACATCCTCATCCATCAGCCACATGGGCATCTATATCGGCGGCGGCGAATTTGTGCATGCCTCCTCAGGACAGGGCGTGGTGATGGTCAGCTCGATCTCCAATTCGTATTGGGCAAGGAATTTTGTGCTGGCGAGGCGTATCGCCTAAGACCTCTGCACGAAAGCCCTTTGGGATGCGGCTTCAAGACGGAGCCTTCACAAAATGCAGTTTTTGGATGCTTTGCAGGGCGGTTGTTCGACAAGTCCGCCCTTTCAGCGGCTATAATTAGATTCTGACACATCATGTGTTGCAAACTTCCGATCATTCGATTAAAATGGCGAAAGGGAAAGAGGTTCTCCCGGGTTCACACCGAAACGCTTTAAAGCTGATGACTTCTGTTTTTACAGAAATATCAGCTTTATTTATATAAAGGAGTTTTAAATTGCGTAAATATCTCTTCATCGGTGCTGGCGGAGCGATCGGAGCTGTATTCAGGTATGTAATCAAAGAAATCCCCATCTGTCCGGAGGTTATGCCGCTCAATACGCTGATCGTCAACGTGGCCGGCTGCTTTGTTTTGGCCGTTGTTCTTACGGTTTCGATTGAGATCCTTGAATTCGGCCCCAATTTAAGACTGGGTATTGCCACAGGCTTGATCGGCGCCTTTACGACTTTCTCAACACTGTGCAAAGAAACCGCTGAGTTGTTTTACCGCGGATATGCCTTTTCGGCGATATTCAATGTCGTGATTTCCGCAATTCTTGGCTTTGCGGCGACATACTTCGGCATTGCAGTTGCAACGGAAGTCATTATCATGAGAATTAAGGATTGGCAAAATTCGAAGCATGACAAACCGGCCGACGCAGAAAGCGAGGAAGATTGATGGACTTGATTTACGTGGGCATCGGCGGAGCGTTCGGAAGCATCGTCAGATATAAGCTTGGCAAAATCATCGCTCAAAAATCCGGCTCTGATTTCCCGGTCAATACTTTTTTGATTAATATCACAGGAGCCATATTGCTGGGCGTGGTTGTCGGCATCGGCGTCAGCGGCAGCGTTTACTGTCTGCTTGCGGACGGTTTTTTGGGTGCATATACGACATTTTCAACCTTTATGTATGAAGGTTTCCAACTTTTTCGCGAGAACGAAAAGAAAAATGCATTCGTATATATCGCAGCATCTCTTGTGATTGGCATCATCGGGTATATAATGGGATATGAGCTGTCACGCTGTCTGGTTTTCATATAACGGACGGAGAAAGGATGAGAGAAATGAGTTTGAAAGGTAAATGCAGGCTTATGAAGATATACATCAGCGAGGATTCGATGTATAAAGGGCATAGCCTTTCCCATGCGCTGGTTTTGAAAATGAAAGAAATGGGAATGGCCGGTGTGACCGTATCAAGAGGCATTGAAGGATACGGCAAAGGCAAAAGGATCG
>JAJUJH010000043.1 GCA_029265435.1 Clostridiales bacterium | reverse complement strand
CATCTTTTGCGGATGCGAACGGTTCGAACGGCGAGGTATATGCGGTGCCGTGGACATGGGGCACAACTTCTCTTGGCTACAACCCCGATGTCATAAAGAAAGAGATTGACTCATGGTCTGCATTGTGGGATGCTCAGTACGCCGGAAAGGTTGGCCTGTTCGATGATTTCAACACGGAAATCATGATTGCCGCGCTGTATCTTGGCGAAGACCCGTACAATCCGGATCTTGATAAAGTAAAGGACGCGCTGCTTAAGCTTAAAGCCAACACCAAAACGTTCTGGGCGTCGTACGACGACTTTATTAAGCCGTACACAGCCGGCGAAATCACAATCGGCAACATGTGGACGGGCATCGCCAGCCAGCTTAAAAGCGCTGACGAACCCGTATCGTACGTGTATCCCAAAGAAGGAACAATCGGATGGACGGATTTCTGGGCCATTGCAAAAGATGCTCCGAATTATGATCTCGCGTTAAAGTGGATTGAATTTATGACCGATACAGAATTCCAGACGGCGTTTGCGACAGACGTGAATGCCCATTGCCCGGTCAACACAGACGTACTTAACAGCCTGACTGATGACCAGAAGAAGGTTCTTTGGATTTATCCGGAAGCGCCGAAAAACATCGTGTTGCAGGCTTCTCAGGAAGAGGCGGACCGTCAAGCCTGGCTTGATCTGTGGAATGAAGTCAAAGCAAGCTGACGAGCTTTAGAAATCAATCAATTTGTTTTTTGGGAGGGGTCAAAAACATGATGAGTACAAGGTCGATTGGTACAAAGTCAAAAAAGAGATTTGAAACGGGGGGCCTGCTCGCGGCCCCCTCCTCCCTCCTCTTTTTATGTCTGTCCATAGTCCCGCTGTGCATGCTGGTACTGTTCAGCTTTATTTCAGGAAACATCAATACGGACGGCTCGGTCGAAGGATATACGCTGTCGAACTTTGAAAAAATCTTTTCCGGTTTTACGTTTTCCGGTTTAATGCTCAAATCAGTTTTGATAGGGCTTGCCGTCACGGTCATCTGTATCATTATCGCTTATCCTGTGGCATGGGGCATCGCGAAGGTGGCCAAACCGAAAAACCGCAATCTGCTTGCCATGCTCGTCATCATTCCTTTTTTCACCAGCCAGCTGCTTTTGATATATTCCATGATGGTGATTATGCAATCTCAGGGCGTCATCATGTCGTTTCTCGGTTTTCTCGGAGCTGCGGATCCTTCAACATCCATACTCTATTCAAATACCGCAGTGATCATTGTGCTTGTGTATGAGTATCTGCCGTATATGATATTGAGTCTCTATTCTTCGCTTGAAGGCATCAATGATAATCTTATTCATGCCTCTATGTCTCTTGGGGCCGGCAAGTTTAAGACGTTTATCAACATTGTTTTTCCGATGAGCATTCCGGGGCTTTTGTCAGGAATATTGCTGGTGCTTGTCCCGGTAACGGGCAGTTTCGTAGAACCCGCACTGGTAGGCGGCCCGAACGGTATGATGGTGGGTTCACTGATCAATTCACAGTTTACGACTGTTCTCAATATGGGTTACGGCGCGGCGCTGTCGTTTGTTTTTCTGATAGTCATCAGCGTTATCATGGCGGTGATCAGGCTGCTTATCAACAGGGCAAACCGCTTAATAGGAGGGGCAATATGAGCAAGAGATTCAACAGGGGAATCAAGATATGGATGTCTGTCGTTTACTGCATTATTTTTTTCCCCATCGTTGTGATTATACTGGAATCGTTCAATGCAACGGATTACGGTAAATTTCCGTTTCAGTTCACGTTTGAGTGGTACACCTATCTTTTTACGCAAAGCGAGCTGTTTCCGGCGACGTTTCTTTCTTTGGAACTGGCCCTATCCGTATGTCTCTCGGTGATGGTAATCGGCACCTTAACGGCGGTTGGTTTGCAATATCTTCCGAACAAGATTACAACCAAGTTTAATATGGTCGCACAGCTGCCCATCACAATACCGTGGTTGGTTCAGGCAATATCCATATTACTTCTGCTCAATTTCACAGGGCTTGGACGGTCATATGGCGGCATGTTTTTCGGCAATCTCATCGTGGTGCTTCCTTATGTGATAATGATGGTTGCCGGGCGGTTCGCGGGAGCGGACCGAACGCCTGAGGATGCGGCGCGCATGCTGGGCGCGCGTCCGATGCGGGTCTTCAAGGATGTCACGCTGCCCATGCTGGTGCCGGGCATCGTTTCGGGCGGCCTCATGTCGTTTATGGTTTGTTTCAACGCGTTTGCCATGCAGTATTTTCTGGCGCCGTTCGGGGTGAGGACGCTGCCGATGGAGATTTTTACGCTTGTGCGCGTAGGCTATAAGCCGGACATCAACGCGCTTGCCACACTGCTGATCCTGCTGACGACGCTGATCGTCTTGACGCTGAACAAACTTGGGTATTCCGCAAAAAAAACGTTTGGGGCATAAGGAGGGAGCAAAAACATGTCCAACTTGGTCGTAAAGAATCTCAATAAATCGTTTGGGGACAATCAGGTACTTTTTGATGTGTCTTTTGAGGTGAAGGAAGGGGATTTCCTGTCCCTTCTGGGGCCCTCGGGATGCGGAAAGACGACAATACTGCGCATTATCAACGGGCTTGAATATCCGGATTCGGGAAGCGTGATTGTGGATGGCAAGGACATTACGAAGGTATCGCCGGACAAACGAAACATTGGTATGGTGTTTCAGAATTACGCGCTGTTTCCCACGATGACGGTATACAACAATATTGCTTACGGCCTCAAGATGCGCAAGAAAAGCAAGGAAGAAATCGATGAAAAGGTCAACGCAGCGCTCAGGCTCGTGAAGCTGGAGGGGATGGGAGACCGTAAGATCACGAAGATGTCAGGCGGACAGCAGCAGCGCGTGGCGCTGGCCCGTGCGCTCGTGATAGAACCGGCCATTCTGCTTCTTGATGAGCCGTTGTCCGCTCTTGACCGGAAAATCCGCGCTGAAATGCAGTATGAGATACGCAGCATTCAGCAGAAAGTTGGTATCACAACCGTCTTTGTCACACATGATCAGGAAGAAGCGCTGACGATGTCCGACCGAATCATTCTCATGAACAAAGGCGTGATCGAGCAGGAGTCCGATCCTTGGACGCTTTACAATTATCCGATTTCCACCTTTGCGTCGGATTTTCTCGGCAAGGCCAACATACTTAAGGCCACGCTCGTGAAGAAAGAAGGTATGTGGTTTGCTCAGGGCAACGGCTGGACGCTGCCTGTCAAGCATACAGGAGGCGAAAACGGCGATGCGATAGAGGTGGCTGTAAGAGGCGAGCATTTCACCATCCGCAGAGAACCGTTCGATAACGCACAGAAATTTGTGGTGAAGGACAAGGTGTTTACCGGCAGCGTATGCAAGCTGCTGGGCAAGCTGGGTGAGGATGCGGTTGAACTGACTACGCTCAGTATCGAGGCGGAGAGTTTTAAGCAGGGCGGCGAGGTTTACATTCTGCCCAATATTGACACAACGCTGTATTTTCCAGCGAAAAATAAGGAAGTGTGATGATGGTTCAGATTCCATGTACGAAATATTGGAACACGTGGAGTACACAAAGTCCGTCCGAAATGGAGTTCCTGCCCGCTTCGTTTAAAATAAAACCGGGCGCTTATAGTTTTGCGGCGGGAACCTATACGGAATTCCCCTTCTCAAAAACCGTTAAACTTTACGAGCATCATCCGGATGGCGACTACTGCCGCCTTCAGATGACGCATGCAGGAACGGTACTGGAGTTGGAGTATTTTAAGCATGACGAATACACAGTTCTTGGCCGGCTGCGCGCTGTGAAAAACGGCGAATGGGGGCTTCGTTTCATCACGACGCTTTCCTTTGGCTTTGATGACGGCGCCGGCGTCGTGCAATGCAAGGATGGCGCGTTCTTTGCAAACAGGCGCAGCTATGAATTCGCGCTGTCACTCAAATATAAGCCGGTCAGAGAGTGCTGTTCAAAGGAAAGCAATGATCTCGGCAAGAAAATGGAGGAGCTTGGTTATTATACGCCCATGCCCGAATGCGACGATCCGCGGTTTTATACGGTCATGTATAATCTGGAGGAAACGCCGGTTATTGTATTTGCCGTTTCGGTGGCCAATTCATATACGGAAGCCAAGCGGAGAGCCGATAACGCGCTTGGGCTTGTGACACAACACGATGACGCGAACACAGCGGAATTGGACGAGATGGTCAGAAAAGCGTTTGCCGGGCTGACCAGACAAACAAAAGGTGAATTTTCAAGCGCGGCGGACGCGATGCGCGATGTCATGGCGTGGAATACCATTGCGGATATTAGGAACAGCCGTACGTTTACGTCTATTACACGTTTTTGGATCGACAAAAAGTTCGGCGGATGGTTCATGTGGGTATCAGATATTTTTATGCATGCATTGATGAACGCATGGGCGGGCGACTGGACAACGGCGCGCTGTTGCATAAAAAGCGCAATCGATAACAATACGCCCGCAGGCAACCTTGCATGCATGATGGCCGAGTTTTCCGAATGGGTTGACAGGTCGCAGCCTCCGGTTTTCGGCTTCTTCGTCTATAAATATTACTTGCTGACGGGCGACAGAGAGCTGCTCGAGGAAGTGATGCCCGCGCTGCTTCGCGCGCACCGCTGGTGGTTTTCGCATCGCGACGGCAACAAAAACGGCTTGCTGGAACTTGGCAGCTCCGGTGTGGGCAGCGGGCATTTTAACCATACCAAGCTTGCAGCCAAAGACGAGGCCGCAATGGACAACAGTCCCATGTACGATAAGGCGCGGTTTATTCCGGAAACCAACACGATGGATATGGAGGATGTCGCTATCAACAGCCTGCTGGTACTGGAAGGCGAATGCCTCGCGTTTTTATCCGGCGTACGCGGAGATCAAAAAACGGCGGATGAGCTTCTGGCCAGAGCGGCTGCGCTAAGCGATAAGATCAACGCCGAGCTTTGGGATGATGACCGCAAGCTGTATGCAAACAAGCTCTGGAACGGTGAGTTTGTTTGCCCTACGCCCACCAGCTTTTATCCGATGGCGGCCGGCATCGCAGACGAGGAGCGCGTTGCCTGTCTCATATCGCATATTTTTGATGAAAGCGAATTTTGGACGGAGTTTCCGCTGCCTTCAGTATGGGCGAAGGATCCGGCCGTTCACGATAATGTTTATTGGAGAGGCCGCACTTGGGCGCCGCATAACTTTTTCACATATGTGGGACTTAAACGGGCGGGACGAGACACTGAGGCTCTGCGTCTTGTCAAAAAGGTCATGACTCATTTTTGCCGGCTTTGGGAAAAAGAACGTGCCTGCTATGAGAACCACAACGCGTTTTCTGGAGAAGGTGGAGACTCGGTGGATTCGGACCCGTTCTATGGATGGGGCGCGCTGTATCCGCTGATGTGGATTATGGAGCATATCGATACGGACGGCTGGAACGGCTTTCATTTTGGCTGCATCGACGGTTCGGATTTTGAGATAGACAATGTGAGGATGGGCGACGGTGTTTACGGTCTTTCCTGTGAAGCGGAGCAAACGTCGTTGAAACGCGACGGAAAGATCATTTTCAGCGCGCGGCAGAGCGGACGTTTTCGGCATTTTACGTTGAAGGATCATTATGGCTGTGTTGTCGTTCCGGCGAGGGATAAGGAAACGGAAATCATGTTTCCGACCGTTCATCCCATTCGAGTGACGGTGGACGGCAGAGAGAGTGTCACCTCAACGGCTATTCTGACGCTGCCAAAAGGGAACGCCGCCAAAATTGAGCTCTGGTATTGAAGTCAAGTCCAAAAAAGTGTAAATTCATCAGGCTGCCGATTGTTGGACAGTACTGTTCGGCAATCGGCCCGCAAAATATCTCGGCATAAGCGCCAAGGTTTCAGATCGTTTTTTCGTTTGCCATGCTTCATGCCATTCCATTCGCAGCGCGCCGATCAACCGCCACAGGAAGCTTCTATCGGGTATATGCAGATGAATCCGCTTGCGTCAGCGGATTTCAGCTTGTCGAAAAACCTTCGGTTTTCCGACAGTTTTCCGGTTTTGCTTGTTCCTCGCAAGCTCGAAACGGGCAAAACCGCAAGGTGTAGGCTGCACGGGCAAAGCCCGTCTTGCCTACAAATTTTATTTTTTGCTTTATTGACAGTCTGGAATCCGCTTGCGTCAGCGGATTTTTCTTCATTACAGATGTGATATGCCATTGGTTGTTTTCAAACGTTTTTTCAACCGGACGGGAAGCAAGGACGGCCGGAATATTTGTATATTGCGCTGAACGATACTTAATTCGAATCATTTCATGTGGCAATTAAAGTATGCATAAAGGCTTTATTTTTTACAGTTCATACGCTATAATCTATGTATTCGTCGAAATGAGATCAATTGCAGCATGGAAGCACGGGCTCGGTTGTCGTGCGGCAGACATGGAAACGAGGTATGAGTCAAAATGATCTGGAACGAGAAGGTCGAGCGCGCGTCGAAGCGGGAAATTGAAGCGGTTCAGCTGGCGCGGCTTAAAAACACGGTAGAACGGTGCTATCACAACGTTGAACATTACCGAAATAAACTTGACAATGCAGGCGTCAAGCCTGAGGATATAAAGACGCTGGACGATATCCGGCGCATTCCCTTTACGGTTAAAGACGATTTGCGGGACAATTACCCGTATAAGTTGTTTGCCGTTCCGATGAGAGAAGTGGTGCGCATCCACGCTTCATCCGGCACAACTGGCAAACCCACCGTGGTGGGATATACGAAAGCGGATATCGACATGTGGGCTGAATGCATCGCGCGGCTTGCGTGCGCGGCGGGCGCCACGCCTGACGATATCGCGCAGATCACGTTTGGTTATACGCTGTTTACGGGCGCTTTCGGTTTGCACTACGGTCTTGAGAAACTCGGCGCGTCCGTTATACCGATATCCGGCGGCAACTCCGAAAGGCAGATCAATATCATGAAGGACTTCGGGACAACGCTGCTTGTGGGTACGCCGTCTTACGCGCTGTATCTCGCGGAAACCGCGAAGAAGATGGGTGTCGATACCAAAAAGCTGCCGCTGAGGCTCGGCATGTTCGGAGGCGAAGGGCATACCGAAGAAATGCGCCGTGAGATCGAGCAGGCGTGGGACATTACCGCGACGGAGAATTACGGTCTCAGTGAAATCATCGGCCCGGGCGTTTCGGGCGAGTGCCATGTTAAACACGGCATGCACATCTGCGAGGATCATTTTTACTGCGAGATCGTCGATCCGGATACGCTGGAACCGGTGCCGATGGGGGAAAAAGGAGAGCTTGTCATCACCACGCTTTCAAAAGAAGCGCTGCCGGTGCTGCGTTACCGCACAAAGGATATCACATGGCTGATACCCGAAAAATGCGGGTGCGGGCGAACCTCTATGCGCATGGCAAAGGTGCAGGGACGAACGGACGATATGCTCATTATCCGCGGCGTCAACGTATTTCCTTCGCAGATTGAAAGCGTGCTGCTTGGCATAGAGAATATCGGGCCGCATTATGAGATCATTGTCCGCAAGGACGGCTATATGGATAAGATCGAGGTGCTTGTGGAGGTCACCGACGCCTCGCTGATCGAAAAATTCAGCGCTCTCGAGGCGCTTGAAAAGAAAATCAAGCATGCGCTTTATTCGGTGCTCAATATCGGCGCGGACGTCAAGCTTGTGGAGCCGCATTCGCTCAAACGGTTTGAAGGAAAGGCCAAGCGCGTCACCGATCTGCGCATGCAGTCATAAATTTTGAGGCAACATGAGGAGCAGTCAATGAAAAAACTGATGCTGGGCAACGAGGCGTTTGCGCGCGGAGCCTATGAAGCGGGCGTGAGGGTGGCCGCGGCCTATCCGGGAACGCCGAGTACGGAGATCACCGAGAATATCGCCAAATACGATGAGGTATACGCCGAATGGGCGCCTAACGAGAAGGTGGCGCTTGAAGTGGCCATCGGTGCGTCGCTTGCAGGTGCGCGCGCGCTTTGCTGCATGAAGCATGTGGGGCTCAACGTCGCGGCAGACCCGCTGTTTACCGCCGCATATACGGGAGTAAACGGCGGGCTTGTGATCATCGTTGCGGACGACCCGGGCATGCACTCGAGCCAGAACGAGCAGGACTCGCGGTTTTATGCGCGCAGTGCGCATGTGCCGATGCTGGAACCGTCCGACAGCGGCGAAGCCAAAGCGTTCGTCAAGCTCGCCTTTGAGCTTTCCGAGCAGTACGATACGCCGGTGCTTGTGCGCTCCAGCACGCGGCTTTCGCATTCGCAGGGGCTTGTGGAAACGGGTGAACGCGCCGGAGAAATGCTTAAGCCTTATCAGAAGGATATTGCCAAATACGTGATGATGCCCGGGATGGCGATAAAACGCCACGTTGCCGTGGAAAACCGCATGAACGCGCTTAAGCAAGCGGCGGACACGCTGCCCGTTAATGCGGCGGAGTATCGTGACAGATCGATCGGCGTGGTGACAAGCGGCATCGCGTACAATTATGTGCGGGAAGCGTTGCCGGAAGCGAGCACGCTCAAGCTGGGGCTTGTTTATCCGCTTCCCGAAAAGCTTGTCAGGGAATTCGCCGCGAATGTGGATACGCTTTACGTCGTGGAGGAACTTGAGCCGTTCTTCGAAAACCAGATAAAGGCGATGGGCATCAAAGTCATCGGTAAAGACATATTCACCGTGCAGGGAGAGTACAGCGTCAACCTGATTGCCGACCGAATCGGCGGACGAAAAAAGGATATCTGCAATCCTGGAGGCCTGCCCCAAAGGCCGCCGGTCATGTGCCCCGGCTGCCCGCATCGCGCCGTTTTTTATATGCTCAAAAAGCTGGGCATCACGGCAACGGGCGATATCGGCTGCTATACGCTGGGTGCGCTTCCGCCGCTGCAGGGCATTGACGCATGCGTCTGCATGGGTGCAAGCATCGGCATGGCGATGGGCATGGAAAAGGCGCGCGGCAAGGACTTTGCCCGCAAGCTTGTCGCGGTTATCGGCGATTCGACGTTCTTCCATTCGGGCCTTACGGGCTTGATCGATATGGTATACAACGGCGCGACGTCCACTGTGATCATACTCGACAACTCGACGACGGGTATGACGGGCCATCAGGACCATCCCGCCACCGGCAAAACGATAAAGGGAGACATCGCCTACGCGGTCGATATCCCGAAGCTTGTTGCGGCAATGGGCGTCAAGAATGTGCGCGTGGTTGATCCGTTTGATCTCAAAGAGCTTGAAAACACGCTGAAGGAGGAGACCGCAAGAGAAGAGCTCAGCGTGGTAATCACAAAACGCCCGTGCGCGCTGCTCGATAAGAAGAGCGCGTTGCCTCCCATGAAGATCACGGATCAATGCAGAAACTGCGGCATGTGCCTGAAGCTCGGGTGCCCGGCAATAAGAAAAACGGATAAGGGCATGGAAATTGACGCAAGCGTCTGCAACGGCTGCGGGCTCTGCCCCGGCGTATGCGCGTTCGGTGCGATAGAAACGGCAGGGGAATGACGATGACGGATATTTTGATTGTGGGTGTCGGCGGGCAGGGAACGCTGCTTGCGAGCCGGATTCTCGGAAATCTGGCGATCGGTCTTGGATATGATGTGAAGCTTTCGGAAGTGCACGGCATGGCGCAGAGAGGCGGCAGTGTCGTGACGCATGTCCGTTTCGGCGATAAAGTTTTCGCGCCCGTTATTGACGAAGGCGGCGCGGATATTATTCTGGCTTTTGAAAAGCTGGAAGCATTGAGGTGGTGCGGCCGTTTGAAGAAAAACGGCGGTATGTTTATCAACACGCAGGAGATTGCGCCGATGCCCGTCATCACGGGTGCGCAGCAATATCCTGCGGATATCGAGCAAAGGATCAGAACGCTGGTGCCAAAGGCGGTGTTTGTAGACGCTCTGAGCCTTGCCAAAGAGGCGGGAAGCTTAAAAGCGCTCAACGTTGTGCTGCTCGGCGTGCTCGCAAAGCATATGGATATTGATAAACAGGCCTTCCTCGATGCCATTCAAAAAACGGTTCCCCCAAAGACGCTGGAGGTTAACCTCAAGGCATTCGAAAAAGGCTATCTCGCTTAAATCGAATTTTGGAGGAATACAATGTATTGGAATAAAGAGTTGGAATGCATGGACCGCGAACAGCTTCGCGCCCTGCAGACAAAGAAGCTTCAGGCCACCGTCAAAAAAGTATATGAGAATGTGCCGTTTTATAAAAAGGCGTTTGACGAAAAGGGTGTAAAGCCCGAAGATATCAAAAGCGTGGACGATGTGAGGCTGCTGCCTTTCACCGTCAAGCAGGACCTTCGTGATAATTATCCGTTCGGCCTGTTTGCGGTCCCGATGGACGATATCGTCAGAATACACGCGTCGTCCGGCACTACGGGAAAGCCCACCGTGGTGGGGTACACGGCGCGCGACATCAAGAACTGGGGCGATCTTATGGCGCGGACGTTTACTTTTGCGGGCGGATGCAAACAATCGGTGATACAGGTGGCCTACGGATACGGCCTGTTCACGGGAGGGCTTGGCGCCCATTACGGCGCAGAGGCGCTCGGCGCGGCGACGGTTCCCGTTTCGGGCGGCAATACCAAACGCCAGATCATGCTCATGCAGGATTTCGGTACGACGATTCTTGCCTGCACGCCATCATATGCGCTGTATCTTGCCGAAACGATGGAAGAGATGGGCGTTGATCCGAAAAGCCTCAAGCTATCGGGCGGCGTTTTCGGCGCGGAGCCGTGGACGGAAGCGATGCGCGCCGAGATCGAACAGCGGCTGAACCTTCTTGCCATTGACATATACGGATTGTCGGAAATCATGGGACCCGGCGTCGCGGCGGATTGTGAATACAAAAAGGGACTGCACATCGCGGAGGATTTCTTCCTCGCCGAGATTATTGATCCCGATACGCTGGAACCGCTTCCGTACGGGGAGAAGGGCGAGCTAGTGATCACGACGATCGATAAGGACGGCATACCGCTTATCCGCTACCGCACGCGGGATATCACGTCGTTAAACATTGACAAATGCGATTGCGGCCGCACGATGGCACGCATGAGCAAGGTGCTGGGGCGCAGCGACGATATGCTGATTATCCGCGGCGTCAACGTGTTCCCGTCTCAGATAGAAGGCGTTCTCGTGGATATCGCCGAAGTGGAACCGCATTACCAGATTGTTGTGGATCGTGTGAACAATACCGACACGCTTGAGGTGCAGGTGGAAGTTTCCTCCGATATCTTCTCGGATGAGGTTAAGAAACTCGAAGCGCTGAAGAAACGAATCAGCAGCGAGATACAGACTGTGCTTAACATCAGCGTTGAAGTCACGCTTGTGGAGCCGAAAACAATAGCGCGCAGCGAAGGAAAGGCCAAGCGCGTGATTGATAAGAGGAATCTAAAATAATCGGGAGGCATTGTGATGATTAAGCAGATATCCGTATTTGTGGAAAACAAGAAGGGCCGTCTGGCAAAAATCACAGATGTGCTCGGCCAAGGCGGAATCGATCTGATTGCGCTGTCGATTGCCGATACCACCAATTTCGGTATCATGCGCTGTATTGTGAACGAACCCGACAAAGCGCTCTCGCTGCTCAAGAATCATGGATTTACGGCCAGCACCACCGATGTGATCGTTGCAGAGGTGACGGATAAGCCCGGCGGGCTCGCTGCGGTGCTGAAGCTTCTTGACAGCGCGGATATCAGCGTGGAATACCTGTATTCGTTTGTGCGTACGCCCAATGAAAACGCGCTGATTCTATTCCGTGTGGAGGATATTGAGACGGCGGTGAAGGTATTGACCGACGGCGGCGTCAGGCTGATCTCCGAGCCGGATGTTTATCGGATCTGACATTATTGGAACTGAAAAAAACTAAGTTGAAGCACTTGATGGCGTTTCATGCGGAGCGAAGCGTGAAACGCTTAAAACGGCGAAAAACATTGGTTTTTGTCGAAAAAGAAGGGCACTATGTTACTAAGGCCGACGTACGCGAAGGTGAATTTAAGCGCGATAAAGCGGAATGTCAAAAACATAAAAGAAAGCCTGCCGCGGCAGACGATGTTCTGCGCTGTGACGAAAGCGGACGGTTATGGACACGGCAGCGTGATGGTTTCCAAAGCCGCCATTGAAGCGGGCGCAGACTGGATTGCGGTCGCCATTCCGGAAGAAGCGGCGGTGATTAGGGACGACGGGATTACCGCTCCGATACTGGTGCTGGGGCCTTCCAACCGTTCGCAGTGGCGGAAAGGCGTATCGCTTGATCTGTCGATGGTGGTCACGTCGCTGGACTGCGTCAAAAACGCGCTTTCCGCCGCAAAAGAGTTTGGCAGAACGGTAAAGCTGCACCTCAAGGTGGATACGGGCATGAACCGAATCGGCGTCAAGACGCTTGATGAGGCAAAGCGGCTTCTCGATATCGTTGCACAGGAGGAGACGCTTTGTCTGGAAGGGCTGATGACGCATTTTGCGGCGGCCGACGAAGCGGACAAAACGTATACAATTAAGCAGAACGAGCGTTTTCAAGAGTTCATCGCGCTCGCAAAGCGGATGGGTTTTTCGCCTATTGTTCATGCGGCCAACAGCGGCGCGGCTCTTGATTGTCCGGAGCTTGCATATGACATGGTGCGCGTCGGCATTGCAATGTACGGCTGTTATCCTTCGGATGAAGTCAAAAAGGATGTGAAGCTGGAGCCGGCGATGTCGCTGCATACGCAGATTTCTCACATCAAAACGGTGGAAGCCGGCGAGAAGCTCAGCTACGGCTGCACATATACCACAGAGAGGCAAACGCGCGTTGCGACGCTGCCTATCGGCTATGCGGACGGCTTCAACCGCCTGCTTTCAAACAGAGGCGAGGTGCTTGTGGGCGGCCGGCGCGCCAGGGTGATAGGGCGCGTCTGCATGGACCAGACTTTGATTGACGTGACGGATATTGAAGGAGTGAAGCTGCACGACAACGTCGTGTGCATCGGAAGCCAGAAAGACGCTGCGATTTCCGTTGAGGAATACGCGGCGCTCTGCGGCACGATCAACTACGAGATACTCTGCGCGCTTTCGCCGCGTGTGCCAAGACTATACTACGAGGATGAACGATGAAACATGATTTGCGGCAGGAGATGCTCACAAAAAGGCTGCTGATCGAATCCCGCGATGCGGAGGTCATGAGCGGGCAGATTACGCATACGCTTCTAGAATTGGATTGCATTAAAGACGCAGAATGTGTGATGGCATATTACTCACACAAAAACGAGCCGAATCTGCTCGCTTTTATGCACGCGTTGCTCGATATGGGCAAAAAAGTGGCCTTGCCGTATGTGGCGGGCAACGACAACCTGATTGCTGTGGAATACACGTTTGATTCGGTGATGAAAAGCAATATATACGGCATAGCCGAGCCGATCATACAAAACGAAAGCGAACAGGCGGAACCCGATGTCGTGCTTGTGCCGGGCATCGCGTTTGATACGGCGTTGAACCGCATCGGCTATGGCGTCGGATATTTCGACCGTTTTCTCAAAGAAACAAGGGCGCTCAAGATCGGCATTTGCTACGATATGCAGATCGTTCCGCACATCAAGGCGGAGCCGTATGACGTGGCGATGGACATGCTCGTGACGGAGCGCCGCGTGATTGGGCCATACTGATGCGCGTTATTGCAGGCGCATTCAAGGGCAGGCGGCTTTTCTGCCCGCCCGGCGGGGCGGTGCGGCCCACCACAGACAGAGTGAAAGAAGCGATGTTCGGCTCGATCCAGTTTGCCGTGAAAGGGGCGCGTGTGCTGGACGCTTTCGCGGGAAGCGGGGCGCTCGGCATCGAGGCGCTTTCGCGCGGGGCGGCGCATGTCGATTTTGTTGAAAAGGACGATGTCAAAGCGCTTGAGAGGAATCTGTCGGGCATCGGCGCGGAGAACTGCCGCATATATCAAGGCGATGTAATCAAAATCCTTCCGTCTCTTGGGCGGTATGATATCGTTCTGGCCGATCCTCCTTACGACGGCGGGCTTTATGCGCCGCTGCTTGAAGCTCTGCGTGATTCGGACAGACTGAATGAAGGCGCGTCCATAGTGATGGAATGCCGCAGGAAATTTGATTTTATCATGCCGATGGGGTATAATCTGACAAAACGCAAGGACTATGGCGATATTTCGCTGTTGTTTCTGTTTTATGGAGAACAGAGTGATTAAATGTGTTTATCCGGGAAGCTTTGATCCGGTGACATCCGGCCATTTGGATGTCATCACACGGGCGGCCGCCATGTTCGACAATATCATTGTCGCGGTGCTTGTGAACAAGAATAAGACGCCCGCATTTTCGGTGGAGCAGCGGATGGATTTCATACGGCGCAGCACCGCGCATTTGCCTGGCGTTCAGGTCGACTCGTTTTCCGGTCTGCTTGTGGATTATATGAAGCGGCAAAACGCGAACCTTGTGATACGAGGGCTTCGCGCCCTTTCCGACTTTGAATACGAATTTCAGATGGCGGCAATGAATGCAAAGCTTGCGAAAGATGTGGAAACCATCTTTTTGATGACGGACATCAATCATTCGTTTTTGAGCTCCAGCATGGTCAAGGAGCTTGCATACCATGGCGGGGATATCAGCGGCCTTGTGCCGGACCAGATCAAAAACGACGTGATGAATAAATATCGTGGGTGAAATTATGAAAATACTTGAACTGCTTGACGAACTGACAGAAGAAATTGAAAACAGCCCAAAAGCGATGTTTTCCAGCAAGCGCAATGTGGATTATGACATTGTGATGGAGATCATCAGCGACATGAAAAACGCGCTGCCGCAGGACCTGCTGGAGGCGCAGGAAATATTCAAAGAAAAAAACACGATATTGAATTCCGCACAGGAGGAAGCCGCGTCTATCGTGAAAAGCGCCGAGGACGAATTGCAAACGCGCGTGGCGGACGATGCGGTGGTGCAGGAAGCGGAAGCAAAGGCAAGGGATATCATTAAAAGGGCCGAAGAAACGGCGGCCGAAATCAAACTCGGCGCCAAGGAATATGCGGACGACATATTGGCCGAGGTGGAAAAATACTTTGCCGAATACATCAAGGTTTTAAAACAGAACAGAGCGGAGTTATCGGGCGGCCGGAAAAGCTGATTTCCGCCGCTTTTGCCACAGTTTGATCAAAACCAGCAGCACGGCCGTTGCCGCGGCAAATATGACGCCGCTGTACGCGGCTGTTTTTGTGTCCGAAAAAATGCTGGACGCCGCCGTGGTGAGCGGAAATACGGCGAGCAGCAGAGATGTCAGCAAAAAGGCAAGCAGCGCCTGAACGCTTTTTGCCAATAGAAAGCCTTTCGGCTTCAGACCGTTTGCCGCGGTCATTGCACGGGTTTGCATGTGGACGCTCAGCCCGCCGAAAGCGATGATGCCGGATATCAGCGGCAGTTTTGCGTATAACGGCAGCGAGAGCGCCGCCGCACGCGCACAGCCCGCCGTCATTTCCACACCGCCGTAAAGCAGCGCCTGCGTGCTTTCAACACCGAACCCCGCCAAACGGGCAAACGGCATATAGGCCCATTCAAACGCGCTCATCACGCCCGTGACCGAGAGCATTTCGAGCACGACCGAAAAAAGGATGATGAAACCGCCGACTTTGAGCAAAACTGTCAGCGCTTTTTCGATGCTGCCTGAAAGAATTTCTCCTGTTGGCGGGCAGTTTTCGGCGTCTTTTTTAAATCTGGCCCACGTATCGGTAAAACGTGCAGGCGTCTTGCCGGCGGCTGCATGGTGCCTGCGGCGTGTGAACAACCCGAAAGCAATGCCCACAGCGACGGCGGAGAGATAATGCGAAGCCGCGATGTAAACGCCCGCTTCGGGCAAACGCAGCAGTCCGGTGCACACAGTGCCCGTCATAAAAACCGGGCCGGATACGCTTGTAAAACGAATAATGCGCCGCGCTTCCGTTTCGGTGATTTGCCCGCGCGCGTAAAGCTCAGCCGAAAGCCTCGCACCGACCGGGTATCCGGACATGGCCGACGCAATCAGCACATACGCGGATTCGCCGGGCGCGTTAAAAAGAGCGCGTGTGACGGGTGAAAACACATGCGCGACAAGCCGGACGACGCCCGTGTCAAGCAAAAGAAAAGACGCTGCCATGAACGGAAACAAAGCGGGCAGTACGGAGGTCAGCCAGATGTTGAGCCCGAAGCGCGCGCTGTTTAAAGCGTTTTCGGGATAAATAAGCAGCAGCACCGCCATCACAGCCACGAAAGCGATGAGCAAAGCTTTCTTTATCATTCCATCACACCTTTTCGTTTCATATTATGAGCAGTAT
>JAJUJH010000163.1 GCA_029265435.1 Clostridiales bacterium | reverse complement strand
CAGGAGAAAATTGCAAGCGAGCTAGGCATCTCCAGATCCGCTATTTCGATGATTTTGTCCGAAGCCAGAGATTTCGGTATTGTGGATATTAAAATAAAGAATCCTGAAACCAATAACGATGAAATGTCCGCAAGAATGGTGGATAAATTTGGGCTTGAAAAGTGTTTTGTGATTCCGGTCAACGCCAAATTGCAGAGAATGCTGACAAGAATTGTTGCCACACAAGGGGCTGCGATCGTAGAAAAGGAGATAAAAAACCACTCATCCTTGGGATTTGCCTGGGGAACGACTTGTTATGAATGCATGTCTGTATTCAGAAACACGCAAAATGTCTTTGATGTGCAGGTGGTTCCGCTTATCGGCGGAACAAACAGAATTGCTTCGGAATACCAGCTTAACGAAATGGTACGCATGATGGCGGAAAAACTTCAAGGGCTGCCGCTTTTTATGTATGCGCCCGCATTGGCGGATACCGTTAACGAAAAAGAGATGTATATGAAAAGCGCCTTTATGCAGCAGGTCATTGAAAAATGGAAATCGCTTGACGTGGCGCTGATCAGTGTTGGCGCTCCTCCCGAATATTATAACAGCAAGATGCAGTATGATGCCGCCGAGGCCAAACAAGAATTCGAGTCGGATCCGATGCGAACAGTGGGAGATATTTGTGCGCGGCGCTTTAATTTGCGGGGCGAATTTCTGGATAACGAATACAATCAACGAATAATCGGAATCAGTGAGAACGAGCTCAGAAATGTCAATAAAGTGGTATGTGTCGCCGCTGGGGATCATAAAGTGCTTTCAATATTGGGAGCGCTGCGTACGAATATTATTGATATTCTCGTAACGGATGAAAATACGGCTTCGCGTATTCTTGAAATTGCCGGTGAATAATTTTCATCACAAAACGACGGTGAGTATATGGTTGTGTTGCACTGAGCATGAGCATTTGCGCATGAAAAAGTATTCGAATGAAATATCGGTCAATTCGAAAAAGCCGGTATCACGATTACAAGGGAAGTGATGAATATAGACAGGCGTGATATGAAAATCATGGTTGCAAAAATGTATTATATTGACGGGCTGTCTCAGGAACAGATTGCCAAACGCATCCATCTTTCGCGCCCCAGCGTTTCGCGCTTGCTTCAATCATGCATAAAGGAAGGGATTGTACAGATAAGAATTGACGATGTGTCATCTTTGGGAAAAGAACTCGGGAAGAAAATTGTCGATACATTCGGTATTAAAAAGGCGATCGTTGTATCTTCGAGCCATAGTGTTGATGCGGATAAAGAAAAGGTGGGCCAGGCTGCGGCAGAATATGTGGAGTCGCTTCTTTTTCCAAAAGTCCAGATTGGGATTGCTTGGGGGACAACCATCCATAGCGTCATAAAGAACATTAAACCAAACGGATTGGTCAAAGCGGATGTGATACAGCTGTTGGGCGGCGTGGGCAATAAAACCAACGATACGGATGCGAATATGATGGCGCTGTCGCTTGCAAAAGCGCTGGGCGGTGACAGCTATTTGCTGCAGGCGCCTTTCATGGTTCAGAGTAAAGTGCTTCGTGATTTGCTGATGGAAGAGCCGCATATCAAAAGCCATTTTAATAAAATGAAAAGCGTTGATTTGGCCATTGTGGGGCTGGGCTCCACAAAACCTGAATTAAGCGCGCAGTTCCGTTCGGGTCATATCAATATCGAGGATTCGGAGAAAATTATCAGTGAAGGCGCAGTGGGCGATATTTGCGGCAGTTATATCGACATTAACGGCTTGCAATGCCATACGTCTTTGAACGAAAAGATGATTGCCATATCATTAGATAGTTTAAAGAGAATACCAAACGTGATCGGGGTGGTGGCCGGAGAACAAAAAGCGGATATTATTGTGGGTGCGCTTCGAGGCCGTTATATCGACGTTCTTATTACGGATGAAAGCGCCGCACAGAGTGTTCTCGAATACAATCGGTGAAAATAAAAAATAACAAAAGCGTTCACCATATTCAACCAATCTGAGCCGTCGGGCTCTTTTTTATTTTATCGATAAAACTATGCTCCGAGAAAGTGAACATATGTGCAAATAATCGATGATATATTGACATGAGTGTATACGTGTATTATGATGAAAACAAATCTGACAAATGTCATGAAAAATGTGAAAGGTGAACATTTGATGAAACTGTCTGCATCTATTTTATCTGCCGATTATTTAAATCTCGGGAAAGACATAAGAAGAGCGGGCGAGGCTGGATGCGAATTGCTTCATCTTGATATTATGGACGGCCATTTTGTTCCCAATATCGCGGTGGGACTATGCATTGTGGATGCTTTGAAAAATGAGACCGGTTTACGCAAAGACGCACATCTGATGATCAGCAATCCAGAGGCAATGATTGAACCGACAGCGGAAGCGGGTGCGGATTCTATCATTTTTCACGGAGAAGCCACGCCGCATCATTTGCGGCTGATACGCGATATCAAACGGCTCGGTAAACAGGCGGGCATTGCGCTGACTCCGGAAACACCGATAGAGATGATTCGCTTTGCACTGGAAGAAGCGGATATCGTGCTTCAGGTGTCGGTTTGTGTGGGATTTGGGGGGCAGAAGATCATACAGCAGGTTTACAGCAAGCTGGCGCAGCTTCAAGAGATCAAAAGCCGCTGCGGGTATGCGTATGAGATTCAGGTGGACGGCGGTATCAACGCTTTCACATATCGAAAAGCGATTGAATGCGGAGCGGATGTTCTTGTGGCCGGTTCTTTTCTGTTTGGATCCGAGGACATGAAGAAAACGGTGGAAGAAATTAAAGCAGGTTTGCTTTAATTATATATTTCAACGAGGAGGGGTAACGAAATGAGCCTTTTTTCTGACAATCTGAAAGGGAAGGTATGCGTTGTGACAGGAGCGGCCAAGAGCATCGGTTTTGCCATTGCGGAAAAGTATGCCGAGCAAGGAGCCAAGACGGTGCTGATTGATATCGATCCGCTTGTTGTTAAATCGGCAGAAGAACTCTGTCAAAAAGGATACTTTGCCAAAGGGATCGTGCTGAACATTACCGACAGGGATGCTGTGCTTAAGTGCTTTGCCGAAATCGTAAGCGAGATTGGAGACATTTATGCGCTGGTCAACAATGCCGGTGTGGTCGATCAAAGACCGTTTGAGCAAAACGATGAAGCTGTGTTTGACAGGATGTTTAAAGTGAATGTGTACGGAACAGCTTATTGTATTCAAGGTGCAATTGAAAGCATGAAAAAGAACAGGGATGGCCGTATTATCAATTTCGCTTCAAAATCCGGAAAAACAGGTTCCGCGCTTATGGCGCCT
Source organism: Clostridiales bacterium (assembly GCA_029265435.1). Classification (GTDB taxonomy): domain Bacteria; phylum Bacillota; class Clostridia; order Christensenellales; family SZUA-584; genus SZUA-584. The sequence continues at coordinate 1,407 of JAJUJH010000163.1, read as the reverse complement.
TACAGTGCGGCAAAGGGTGCGGTGATTGTGCTGACACAAGCTCTCGCATATGAGTATGCGCCCTATAACATCAAAATCAACGCTGTTTGCCCGGGAATCACAGATGCGACAGGAGTCTGGTCAAATGTCAGCGCCGGTTATATCGATAACCTTAAGCTGTCCAAGGAGGAAGTGGTTAAGAAGTTTACAGCCAAAGTACCGCTTGGCAGACTGACAGATAAGCAGGATGTTGTGGACTTTGTGTTCTTCCTTACGGCTTCCGGAGACTATTGCACAGGCCAAGCGTTCAACATTACCGGCGGCCGAGAGATGCACTAAGAAAAGGAGATCGGAATGGATATTGAAAAGCTGGTTCAAGAGATTACCCGCGAGGTCCTGAAAGAAGTGGGCAGCGGTACGACCGTCGTTCAAAAAAAAGACGGTAACTATGATCCTTCCTACGCGAAATATATCGACCATACCGTTCTTAAGCCGGATACGATGACAAGCACTGTAAAACGGTTTTGTGATGAAGCAAAGGAATGGAAGTTCGCAAGCGTTTGTGTGAATCCCATACATGTCAAGTATGTGTCGGAGCAGCTTGCGGGAACGGGTGTAAAAACCTGCTGTGTGATCGGATTCCCTCTGGGCGCCAATACGCCTTTTGTCAAGGCAGTTGAGACAATGGAAGCGGTAAAAAACGGAGCGGAAGAGGTGGATATGGTTATCAACGTCGGGGCGCTCAAGGATAAAAACTACAACCTGGTTTATGAGGATATCAAAGGTGTTGTTGATGCGGCGCACCCAAAAGCGCTGGTCAAAGTGATCATTGAAACATGTCTGCTTACAGACGAAGAAAAAGTACGCGCGTGCGAGCTGGCTAAGCAGGCAAAGGCGGATTTTGTGAAGACATCAACCGGATTTGGCTCTGGCGGAGCAACTGTAGAGGATATACGGCTCATGAAACGCACCGTCGGAGACAGCATGATGGTGAAGGCGTCAACGGGCATTAACGACCGAAAAACCTGTGACCAGATGTTGAACGCCGGTGCGGTGAGAATGGGCACCAGCAAGGGAATCAAAATTGTAATGGGTGAAAACGCCGATCCGGCGTCAAAAAATGAGTATTAAGGAAGTGGTAAGCGATGGATAAACAAGCGTTGGGAATGGTAGAAACAAAAGGTCTTGTCGGCGCGATTGAAGCGGCAGACGCAATGGTGAAAGCGGCAAACGTCACGCTGCTAGGCAAGGAAAAGATAGGTTCCGGCCTTGTGACCGTGATGGTTCGCGGTGATGTCGGCGCTGTGAAGGCTTCTGTGGAAGCGGGTGCGGCGGCGGCCAAACGCGTAGGCGAGCTTGTGAGCGTGCATGTGATTCCTCGTCCGCATGCTGATGTGGAAAACATTTTGCCTCAGAGCAAGTGATCAT